>JAGMCF010000058.1 GCA_023129415.1 Candidatus Cloacimonadota bacterium | reverse complement strand
TATTACCAAATTCAGAGACGAAGCCGGTATTTTCAAATTCCATTGGATAAATCACAAAAGAAGCTTGTTTCTCTACATTTTTAAGAAGAGGAGCAAGTGATTCTGTTGCTAATTCCATTGATGTTTTTGGGGTAGTTCCTGATAAGATTGTGAGCTTTGTTTCAATCTGGGGTTTTGATGGAAGTTCATCCAGTTTTGAAGAAAGGTCGTTATGCCATTTATTGAGGAAAAGATAGATATTCATATTGTCAGAAACATCTTGCAGTTTTTTAATGCAAACTTCATACTTTTTTATAGCCTGTTTTGGATTTGAAGAGTATAATTTTTCTGCAATGTTGAATTCATTTGCAACTTCCTGAATAGCGTTTTCAATTTTATACTTATAAGATTTTCGTAAATCTTCAAACGGTATGCCAACCATCACATACATCATATTTTTGTCTTTTTCACTTTTCAGGACTTTATAATTCATCACTTCCAGATCGGTTTTTACTTTGGTCTCACTCAGGAAAAATTCTGATGCTTTTGTTTCTTTTCCCTCTCCTTTTTCTTCGGAATGACTGATAGTTTCACCGGATACTGTGCAGGAAATAGTAGTGGAAGCATCACGCAAAGCCTGGTCTTTTGCTTGTTTTTCTGCTTCTGCTTCATTTTTATTTTCAATTTTTGCGTATCCTTTTCCGATGAAATAGGAAGGGAATTGGTCTGCATAGTTGTCTGTATACCAGCTCGGTGTGGCAATGAGCATTGAAGCCAAACTCAGTAAGATTATTGTAAAAATTATTACTATTTTTCTCATATTATGTCTCCTAAATTTTATAACATCTCTTTGTGGCATGCTTTACCAAGCTGGGGCTTGGTAAAGAGGTTGGTGAGTTGGAGCTTGGTAAATAGTGTGGTGGGCTGAGGCTTGGGAATGAGTGTGTGGTGATGTGGACTGGTAAGTGTGTGATGGGATGGATGGCAACCCTCACTTGTCCTCTTTACCAATTCCACTCTTCTCCCACTCTTTACCAATTCCAAAATTGGTAAAGCACTAACTCCAGAAGCCCCTGCTTCCGTATGCATTCTACAATGTAATCTCATCAAACTCCATAATTGATTCATTTCCATCATAATAACCAGCGCTGGAATATCTCCATTGTTCAGGTGTGGTCACGAAACCAGCTTTAACTGGATTAAAGTGAATATAATTGATTTTTTGATTTAACATAGCTGTCGAAGTGATAATTTCAGGATGACTACCCTCCTGCCATACTTGATATTCTGATTCTGATTTATGCTTCTTCTTGTAATACTTTAACAAATTTAATATCCATTTGCGTTTATCGTGTTTCAGGTTTTGTATAATTTCTTTTGCTGTATAACTCTTAAAATTTTGTATAATCTTTCTAACATCATTTTCAGAGGACACAATAATATGAATGTGTTCAGGCATAATGACAAGATAATGAATTTTTAACCCCTGTTCCTTTCTATAAAATTGAAGATTATTCACGATTATATCACAATATTTTTGCCTAATGAATACAGGAATCCACTCAACGATTGTGAAAGTTAAAAAATAGAGTTCAGTGCCATATTCAGAAAATTTGTATGAACTTCTCATGTTTAATTATCTGCAGTTTGCTTTACCAAGCTGGGGACAGTGAAATAAATAAATAATAGATTTCACATCCTAAAGGCTTGGTAAAGAGGGAAAGTAATTTTTTTTCATAGTTTTTGCTCCTTTTGTTTAGCTGACCTTCCTTGCACTTATAAAATTTGAGTCAGTCCATCTTTTGACAGGAATCTTAACAAAATTTATTCAGATTATGTTAAAAATTATAACCTAAACCTATAGAAAACCAACGGTTGTTAATTGTTTCCTTGCCATGCTTTGAAAGGTTATGTAATCCTAAATTATACCTACTTTCAACAAAATAGTTTTTAAAAACCAAAGAAAATCCAATCATTAATCCTAAATCATTATTTAAATCACTAATACCATCAAACTCTAAAGGTTGACTCCAACCATATGAACCACCCTCACCTGAACAATCCTCTATACTAATCCCGAAATATGAACCTAATAAAATGTTGAATTTAGATATTTTTCTATCATGTAATGAAATTTTAACTAATAAAGGGATATTTAAATATTGAAGCAGACAATTATATTCAGAATCATAATAATACCCAAGACTATCACATTCTTCACATAAACGGATTATTATACCATTAGCAGAATAAACTATTTCTGACTGTATTGCGAATATTTCATTAAAAATGTAAGTAATAAAAATTCCTCCAAAAAAAGATTCAAAAAAATTATCACTCATTTCATAATTTAACTGATATTTAGTAAATTCACTAAAATATTCCTTATCATATTTTATATTGGTACTACCAAAATTTTTACCAATTTTTATTCCTATCATTATTCTTTTTGCAAGAGCTTTTATAAAGTTGGGTTTTTTATCATAAACCTTTTCTTTGAAAGTATCCATCTTTGGCAATGTTTTACTTTCAATTTCAGTTCCGGATTCAATAGATTTAGAATTCTTTGCAAAAATAAAATCATCTGTTAAATAAGAGGAATCCCATGGAATTTGTTTATTATTCGTTTCATTCTTAACTGCTTTGCGAACTTCTTTAAAGGTTTCTTCAATTTTAAGGTCAGGAATATTTATTTTTTCAATAAGATTTTTTGTGTAAGGACTGTTTCGTCCTGTTCCATCGATTGCAACTTTTCCTGGAGCAGTGGAATACGCAATAAATGTTCCTTCAGTTTTTGAAGTAAGTATTGCTAATCCTTTCTCTGCAGAGCGAAAACCTTTATACGGATTATCACGGCAGGCATCTAAAATGATGATATTAATTCTTGCTTTTTCCAATTTGCTCATAATTCTGTTCATAGCAACTGCTTCAAATTCAACTTCGTTTTCAGTATTTATATCTGCTCCTATTGGTATAATATAGTTAATTCCATTTACCTGGAGACCATGTCCACTATAATAAAATAAAGCAACATCTGCAGAAGTTATCTTATTTTCAAAATTTCTGATAGCATTAATAATTTCCTGCCTGCTTGCATTTGTCTTTTTACTAACATCAAAATCCAATTCCTGCAATATGTTCGCTATATCATTTGCATCATTTACTGGATTTCTTAATGGCACATTTTTATAACTTCCATTGCCAATGACAAGTGCATATCTTTTTGCATAGCACTCAACATTTGATATGAAGATTGTAAATAATAGGATTATAATTGTAATGATACGTTTTTTCCCCGATAGTAATCGGGATTTCACTTCGTTCAACATGATTGGACTCCTCTCATTATTCGCAAATGAGGACATTTGCGTTACAAGTATTTTTCATAATTCCTACTACAAATTCCCAAGATATTTCTTTAATCTTTGCTCATTTCTTAAAAGCCCTTCAGGAAACTTTTTACTATCCAGGAAATTCCTGATTAATTGTTTTCTCCAGACAATCTGGTCTTTTGTATAATGTTCGTTGTTAGAAGTTACTCCTTCTGCGCTCATTCGTGAAAGAAGGTCTTGCATAGCATAGGGACTATATCCTGCTCTTGCTGCATATAGGAGTCCTAACTCGTCAGCTTCATCTTCATATTCTTCAAGACGACCTGCAAAAATATCATCATAAATGGATAATGCCATATCTTCTAATTCTGCTTCTACATCTTTATATGTTGTATCTTCTTCTGTAGCAAAAAGGGTGTCTGACATTTCATCAAGCTCCATAAATGAGTCTTCAGCAATTATCTCAACCTTGCGTTCTTCCAGCTCTTTCATCCCATGATACCTTGCGATATGTGCAATTTCATGCCCCAAAACGCAGGCAAGTTCAGCTTCTGACTGTAGATTTTCCAGCATACCTTTTGTGATAAACACAATTCCACCAGGGCAGGAGTATGCATTGGCATAAGGGATGTTTAGAATGAAGAATTTGAATGAAATATCATAAGCATCACTTGCTTCTACTACAAGATGACCAACATAATTAACATAATCCTGCACTGACTTGTTTTGATATACTCCTAATTCCGAAATTTTTGATGCAATACCGAGTCCCATACCCTCTTCAGAAAAAGAGAAGAATAGAGGGATTTCGCTGGGTGGAAGTTCGATTTGTTTTTGAATCTTATTAATGTCAAAATAGGTGTAGGTTGCCTTCTTAAATTGTCTATACTTGCTCGGGTCAATTTGATAACTTAGTGCAAGTTCAAGAAATTCAGGATCACCCTTTAATCGTTTTGAGAATTTCTCTCCGAATCCCTTTATGCCAGCTGATAGACCTACTTGTGATACCCTGATTGTCGCTTCCTGAGAAGCCATTTGAGAGAAGATATCCTCTTTTTCTGTTTTTCCCTCGGTTACCTTTTTGGAAACATATCCGGTAAGAGTATCTATCATAATTTTATACCATCCGTTTTTTTCTTCTAAGACATTTATATTCATTCCCTCTGGCAATTCTGCAATTGACGGATAGTATGAACCCGGACCTGTTCTTGCTATTGCACATTTTCTCTTTACTGTAAGTAACTGCTCTGCAATTGAATAGCATAGAATTAGGGTAATTCCTAAAACTATACTTAATATTACCAAACTTAATTTTTTTCTCTTCATTATTTAACCTCTAATTAACTATTTTACCACGAGAATAACACATGAATTTTCACTGGAGTATAATTTAAAGGATTCTTTGGTAAAAATCTCTTATTTCTTGTGTTTATCTCGTGTTAACCTGTGGTTTCATTTAACCTCTAATGTTAATATTCCATCCCATTTTTTAGGAGGATTTTTCATATAATAAATGCAACGGTCTAACATAACCTTAGATGCATTGTCTTTTTGCGGACTTTCAGAGAGTTCTTTAAATAAGCTAATTGCCTTTTCCCAATCTCCTTCACGATATAACTGCAACCCATTATGGTATTGTTCTATCCAATTATACTTATTTGAAAGATCAGCTCCCTTCACATCTAAAAGTTCATATATCTTAGTTGGCTCTTTTTTCCCTTTTACTCTCAAACAATCCAATTCCCTGCAGATAAAATTGTCAGAAGCCAGTTCATAAGTTGATTGACTAATAATAATATGAGTTTTAAAAATTTTATTTACACCTTCAAGTCTTGCTGCAAGATTAACATCATCTCCAATTGCAGTATAATCCATTCTAAGCCTTGAGCCAATATTCCCAACTACAATTGGACCAGAGTTCATTCCGATTCTTGTGTTGAGATGAAAGTTAGATGCTGAGGAGAGCTTCTCGCCTGTTTTAATTAGACTTAAGCTGAAATTACGATGAGCCAGTGCTGCTTTGCAAGCCATAACTGCATGGTCTTCACGATGAACAGGAACTCCAAAGATTGCCATAATCCCATCACCAGTATATTTGTCAAGCAAACCATTATGGGCTAAAATGATTTGAGTTAATTTTTCAAAATATTCATTAAGATATTGAACTAAATCAATGGCACTTTTGCCTTCTGAGAAATTTGTAAAATTATAAATATCAGAAAATAGCACAGTTGCAGTAACACTATCTCCACCGACTTTTATAGAATTTGGGTCTTCCAAAAGATTCTGTATCACACCAGGATGTAAATATCTTGTGAAAACTTTCCGTATTTCCCTTTTTGATCGTCCTTCCATTAAGTAACTTACTGTTGCAGTATAGAAATATGAAAGAATAAAACCTGTGAGAGGCATTGTGATATTAACTAAAATGCGATGGGCAGACCATAAATAGATCGCAGAACCTGATATGTAAATAATTACTATGATTAATAGGGGATTACTGAATTTTGGGGTTAAACGAGTAAAAATGAAAAAAGTGAAAAATGCTACAAAAACAACATTTATGAAATTTAACCACCAGGGAATAATAAATATGAAATCTTTATTGATTAAATTGCTAAGAATAGTAGCCCAAATTTCCATCCCGGGATAGGCTTGAGCAAATGGAGTGGGTCTAAAATCAAATAATAATCCGGAAGCTGTCGAGCCTATAATAATATACTTATTTTTAAAGGTTTCTGGAGATAATGAAGGAGTTAAGCCTGCTTGCATAGCAGAAGCAGATTGAATTACAGCGGAAAAAGGCAGGTATCGGAAAACCCCATCTGTGCCACCAGACCCATACCAATTTACTAAATACTTACCATGAGAATCTACAGGGATAGAATTTTGTCCAATAGTTATGCTCCTCTTTGACCTTTTAATAGTAAGTTTATTATTATTTATTAACCATGCACCAAATGCCATTTGAGGATAATAATTATTTTCAAACTCATAAACCATAGAGATTCGACGAAAAATACCATCATTATCCGGTATGATGTTTATCAATCCCAGCGAATGTGATGCTTTCCTTAATGTGTCTATTGGTATTTTTCCGCCCAGATATGGAGAATGAACGGATTTGATATTTTGTTTGAATGGTAAGGCAAATGAGCTAATATCAGAGATTGAATCAAAAATATTTACGGTCAATTCAGCAGCTAAGATGACTTTTCCATTTGATTTAATAGCTTGAGCAAAAGCACCATCTGTTTCTTCTGCATCAGTTTCATCTCGGTTAAGGTCTGGTTCGTAAAATAACATATCAAAAATAACAGCTTTGGTTCCAGCAGTTGTAAGATAATCAACTATATGGGCATAGAAATCACGAGGCCAGGGCCAGGAAATCCCATTTGCAGAGAAAAAGTTAAGGCTATTATTATCAATTGCAATAAGAACAATATTAGTATCTGCCTTATCAGGAATAGGGAATTTCCGAAAACGATAATCCAGGGTTTTCCATTCAAGCCCTTTACCCATATCAGTCGAGTAAAACAGAAAAACAAGTGTAGCTATTACTACTGAGATAAGTAAACCTATATACCATTTTTTGTATATCTTTGTCAGACGATTTGAAAATGAGGATTGTTTGTTTTTCATTTGCTAATCCTTGTTAGTTTTAGACCCCAGACTTAATAACTCTGTTTGTAACTTTCCGATACCTACCCGCCGCACCCCGATGAAATCGGGGGCAGGCGGGAATCGGAATCCCCAATTGAGCACGCAAGTGGGGACACTTGCGTTACTTTAATACTCCACAATAACTTTTTCCAGATTACCAATAATTTGCGGTGTCTGTTCCCGATTCATTTGACCAGCAATTTTTGGAACATTATTTTTCAAGTAATAATCTAATTCATTCACACTAATTGAGTCATCTTTATTTTTATCAGCGTTACCCTGCAAACCTTTCAAAAAGAAATAAGTGAATAGACCATGTCGTTGTTCAGTATAACCACTACTGATTTGATTTTCTTCTGTTGCTGAAAAAACTGTAATCTTACCATAAGCTAAAGGGCTTGCAATAACTGGCACAACAGGTCTTGCATCAGCAAGCAAAGTCTCTTTTTCGCGACTTTGTCCTACAAAGCAGGCATCTAATATTACAGTTGTTGATTTTGCATCTAAATTATGTAAATTCTCATACAACATTTTAAGGGAATATCCTTTATTAGCATAATTTGGGTCAACATCATAAGGGATAAGATATGCTTCTTTAGTTTTAATATCTGGTGAACCATGTCCACTGTAGTATATAAAAATTTCAGATTCAGATGAAACTCGTTGTGATAGCCAACCGTCTTGACCGAACAATTTTTCAAATTCACCTTTAGTTGCGTTTTCATTCGTGATGCAATATATGTTGTATTCCGGTATGCCCAATAACTTTGTTGTAGTATTGTAAAACGCTCCAGCATCTCGCTCAGCAAAGGTTACTTCTGGAGCGTATCTATACTTTTCTATACCAATTATTACAGCAAGACCATCTGGTCTTTTTGTTTTGGATTTTTTTATTGGGTCATCTACATCTGATTTGGCTACTTCTGAAATTTCTTTGATCTTCGGTTTTGGCTTTTCAATGCGGACAACCTGCACATCCACGATATTTTGAGTTCTCTCACCTAATTTCAAACCCAAATCTTTTGTTTTTCCATATAAACCTTTTGCATTCAGTTGAACTGTGAGTGGAATATTTTCTTTATTATAGCGGCGACTTGTATAAAAATAGAATTTTAATTGCTTGTAATTTCCTACTGGAATTGTGCCAATTTCAAAAATTTTATCAGTATCAAGACAGGTAATATTTCGATCTGAACTTTCCAATAAAACTCTGGCAGTAACATCTTCAGCATCTCCTATTCCATAATTCTGAATAAAAGCTGTTACTTCAATGGATTCACCTGGTTCGATAATAGAATTCCCATTCCCATAAGCATCACCTTCTTCTTTGTCGTTGATTGCGATTTGTTCAATCTGTAAATCTGGTGGATCATAAGCTTTAGTTTCAAAACTAATATTAAATGGATCTGCATCAAAGCCAAATTCCTCTGTAATTTGAACACGGAACTTGCGAGAAACAGTTTTGATTAATGGTTCACCTTTTAAGTTAAAAGAAACTTTATTTTCTGTTTTTGAATCCAATTTTTCAATTATCTGCGAGGATGTATATTCAATTCCTTTAGATGTACCCAAAGGTGACAAAGTAATATGAATATTTTGAGCTTCACCTCGTCCAGGATTTTTTAATGTGAATTGGATTTCACCAGATTCATACGCATCCAATGCCTTATTTCCTGAAGGTTCAATAAATTGTATATCCTCAACTATTAAATCCGGTGGATATAAAGGTTTCACAAATAGTGCCTGGGTTGGAATTGTAATGGATGTTTTTGCGTAATGTCCATATTCAGTAGTAATATTAATCTCCACCAATGACTTGCCAGATTTTAGGGTTTCTTTTCCTGTAATGGATAGTGTTTCTGTTTGGGAACTATTTGCTCTGATTGAACCAATAGTTTTAGAATCATTTATAATTATTTCTGGGTTATTACAATTTAATGAAATTCTAACATTTTCTGCATCCCCTTTGCCTGAATTATTAATTGTGATTCTAATTTTACCAATTTCAGTAGCTTTTAAAATGTTATCCGAAAATGATGCTCTTATAGATAATTCAGGTGGATATGGTGGTTTAACTGGAGCATCTGAAGGAACTAATTTAGCTCCATTTTTTAAAGTTCCATGATTACTATAGGGAGAAAGGTCTTTGACTTTGCCATCGGGAGTAAGTTCATTAAAATTGTAGTATAGAACTAAACCATCTTCATCGCCAGTAAGTTCACGATTCATATTGGATTGTATTTCTTGTTTAGAAAAGACTCGATTGTAGATACGAAATTCATCTATTAAACCAGAATGAAAATGTTTGGGTTTACCATTATCAGCGTGTGCAGCACCAATAAAGTTTCTCCTTTTTATCCATTTATTTCCTGAACGAATAGAATTATTAGAATATTGACCATCAATATATAGGTTAATGTTAGAACCGTTGTTCATAATAATAATATTATGCCATTTACCATCATTGATTTTCCATCCAGAAGTGACTTTATCATCTCCACAGCCCTTTAATCCACTAAACATTCCAATTCTACCTTTATCAGTAGTAATTCCTAGATCAGGGGTACCAAAACCAGAGGTATATCCTCCAAAGATAGTAGGTCTAGCCCAATGAGCTGAATTACTTCCTGATTCTCTTGTATTAATCCAGAAACTGATGGTAAAGGTTCGTAGATTGCCAGTGGCTGAAGAGGGAACACTGACATATGCTCCATTCCCATCCAAACTCAATGCTTTTCCAGCACATTGAGCAAAAATATTTGAAGATAAGGTCAGGATAACAATTATAATAAGAAATATGGTTAATTTTTTCATGCCATCTCCTTATTTTAATTTTTTTCTTTATAAATTTAAGGTATATATTGCTCCATAATTTTTCAAATCTTTCAATAACTACTTCAACCTGAATGTTCATTTTTTCTTACCAGCTAATTTATCAAAAATTTTACGACGATATATAAGAAAGTCAATTTTTAACTTATCTAGAATTTCTTTATTTTCTTGTTGTTTTTGCATCCGCTCCCAGATTGAACAAAATGCTAAATATTGTTTGTAGGATTCTTCAACAGTTAATTTAGAAAGTCTATTTTTTCGTTCTTCCTACACAAATCTATTAAATGTGCTGAGTCCTCTTTGCCATTGCAAGGTTAGTTCTTTATTTATCATTTTCTATTTGTCTCCAATTTCTGTGAATAAACCATAAAAATTTACATAATCAATAAATTAAAAGTTCATAAATTCTTATAATACTTATCCATCCGCTCTTTTACAAGTTTTATATAATTTATTTTATTTTTCATTAAAAAAGAGATTTTGGTTAAGAGCGGAAATCAAATACAACTTTGATTAAAAAAAATGGTAAAAAATACACAATAGTGTTCTCAAACTTTCTTATATCATAATAATCACTTGAAAAAATAAAAGCGATTTCTGGATTATATTTATTAATAAAACTAATTAAAGATTTTTGTAAAGTCGGTTTGGATATATTGGATTTTATTTCAACGGGAATAACCTCTGAATTAATTTCCAAAACTAAATCTACTTCTGCTTTAGACTTTGTCCGCCAATATTTTGAATTAAGTTCTCCTTTCATTAATTCAGAAAAAACGAAATTCTCAAACAGTGCCCCTCTATCAGGACGTAATGAAAGGCACTGAAAATTCTGTATAATAGAGTTCCTGAAACCGGTATCCGAAAAGAATATTTTTTTGGACTTGCTGATTTCAAGAAGTTTATTTGTAAAATATGGATTTAAAAGATTTATGATATATGTCTTTTCTAAAATGTTCAATAGTTGTTTAGTTTTTTTGTGATGAACTCCTACAAAATTTGAGATATCGTTTGTCTGGATCAGATTAGATATTTTCAGACCAAGATATTTTGCTAATTTTTCAATCTCAAAATCTTCTGAAAGATTTAAAATATCTCTGATCTCTTTTAACAAATATGTTGAAAAAATATTCTTCAATACAACTTTTTTCTCTTGCGTATCATCAGAAATCGCTGCTCTTGGGAAACCACCATAAATAATAAATTCATCTACTAACTTTGAAAATCTGTTTTTGATAGTTGAAGATAGTTTTGGTAAAGTTTCTCTTTTTGAAGCAATTGTTTTCTGGATTTTATCTATCAATTCTCGTAAAATAATTTGATAACCTTCTTCATCTTTGAAAGATAAAAACTCATAAAAACTGAATGGATAAAGTTGAAATTGAAATATTCTACCCACTAAATGTTTGGTAGCTTGTTTCGTGAGATCTAATGAAGAGGAACCGGAGATTATTATCTTCTTATTTGGAATTGTATCAAATAAAAATTTAAGCTTTTGTCCTCCTTCTTTTGCATACTGAAATTCATCAATCACTAAAATATCAAATTTTGATAGATATAATTTTGAAAATGAAGAAATATCTTCTTGAAATAATGATAGAATTTCTCTATCTTCAAATGTGATAAATTTACAACCCGGATAATTTTTGAAAATATTTTGTAGAAGTGTTGTTTTCCCGACCTGCCTTGCACCGAGAATTGCTATTATCTCAGGTGTTTTTAGATAAGTGGTTATCTTTCTTTCTAAATTTCTATTTACATACATATTATTTTTATCCTGCTATTTTTAAATCACTCTTAATTTTAGCAGGGTTATTTTGTCAAGTTTTGTTTGTAACTTTCCGATACCTGCCCGCCGCACAGCCTTGCTTCGCCGTAGCTTCGCGAAGGCAGGCTACACGAAGGCAAGAGCTATGGCAGGCGGGAATCGGAATCTCCAATTGAGTCGCAGGTGAGGACACTTGCATTACAAAAATGATTAAGTTAAGTTTCTGAGTTATCTGAACGGGGCAACACTTTCAATATTCATCTCAAATTTCCTTATAATACTTATCCATCCTCTCAGTAACAAGTTTAATATAATTTCTAGTCTCTTTCCAGGGAATGTCTTTATGAAGTTTTTTGTAGAGCTTTTTACTATCCATTGTATTCAAATCAGACATCATTTTATCCCATTCTTTGTCTTGAATCCCTTTCATTTTACCAGTCATTGCTTTATACACACTTCCAGGTCCACCATTATAGCTACAAATAATACAATAATACAGGTTAGTTTTGTTCGTAACCTCATCCCATTTGTTGTCAGCCAACCAACGCATATAACCAATACCCATTTCCAGGTTATTTTCTGGATTATATAATACAGATGAAGATGGCTTTCCTCTTTTCTTATACAATACATAATTCATCGTAGAACCTGCATATTTTGGAACAATCTGCATCATACCATAAGCATTACCATGTCTGTTATATGCACGAGGATTGTAAAAGGATTCAGTGTGAATAATTGCAAGAGCAATAGGTGGGTCAATTTTAAATTTCTCACATTGCTTTTCTATATAGGGTTTGTATTTATTAATTCTTACTTGTATATGGTCTGGAACCATATCTAAAACAATAGTAAAATGAGTTCTTTCCTTTTTGTCTTTTCCCTTAGTTATAGAGATTTTACCTTTTTCTATAACTTTTTCTACAGCATAATCAATATTTTTTTCATTAACAACTCCAATATCTTTAATCTTAATTTGGCCTTTTAGTATAGGATTATCAGTTTCATCCTTTTCTTTGAGAATTTTTTTAAATTGTTCTTTGACTATTTCTTTTGCTTTTTCATCACTTTTTGGATCATCCTTTTCCACAACTGCTTCTATTTTAACTGTTCCTTTTTCAAAATTGACCTGACTTCTTCCTTTGAAATCTGGAGAATAAGTTACCCATTCTTTTTTGGTAGATTCCACAAATTCATTCCATTCCTTTTCAATTTGGTCTTTATATTGAATAAATAGAGAATCCTGCATCATTTTGTAGTTTTCAAATTCCTGCTGTTGTTGTTGCTTATATTTCTCAAATTCGTCTTCGTCTGTTTGAGCAATGAGGGCACTAGAAATAAATATAACCAGCAGAATAATTAAGTATTTTTTCATCTTTTTTTCCTCCTTAGATTTTTTTGAATATATGGGTTCTGCAAAATAGAGTTTTTTTTAACCTCACCCCTGCCTTCGCCGAAGCGGCTACGCGCAGGCAGGTCAATCCTCTCCTAAAAGGAGAGGAAGACAGAATTCTCCTTCTCCTTGTCGGTCTCGGCGCCCAGACGGATAGGAGAAGGAGTTAGAGAATGAGGTAAATTAAAACTTATTTTATAATATCTCATAAAAAAAATTGAAAATTATCTATTTTGCAGATTTCATTTTATTAATAATTAACCCGATATATCGGGATAAATTAAGAATGTTCTATTTCTCACACCTCATCATAATAAATACAGTATAAAAAAAATCTCCCTTTTCATATTTCTTTATAATAGCATTTTTTAGTATTTGAGAGTTTATGATTAATTCCATAGATTCCATGAATACTGCATTTTTAATTGCAGAGCTACTATCTTTCTGCTTATCTTTCAAACCTGTTTCTACTTGTATTTCTGATATTTGTGATAATCTATACATAGCATTATCCCGAGCATTTAGCCAGGCATCTGCAGGATTTAATGCTCTTCCTTTTCCATATGCAATATAGTAAGTTTCATTAAATTCATCAATATCTTTATACCAATTCGGTATTGTGTTATCAAAATTAATTTTTGTAGAATCAATATCAATTGAACCTTGGGGCCAGCAATATAAACCATGAAAATGATTATCAAAACTGAAGCTGTGGAGTAAGGAGATATTGTTATAAATATACTTCATTGTATCTGGATAAGCAGACACACAAACTGCAAAGCCAATATTTTGTTCTCGATAATCAACATCATCATCATATCTTGATTTGCCTTGTTTTTTTACTACATACGATGCTATCAATCTGGAGATAGTTACAGTTGCCATCTCTTTGGCAGAATGTTTATAAAGAGTATCCATTTTTGTATATTGAGCAGCACCTATTGCAAAATATACATCTTGTCCATAAGGCATTTGTAAAAACCATTTAGGAAAGTAAGTATCATCTAGATTTAATTGGGATGTTGAAAACTCATCAGTTATTTGATTGTCAACTTCTACAATAGAATGCAATTCCTGGTATTTATTGCTCTGGGAGCATTGAACCATAATAATAAGTAGAGGACATAAAAATATGTCTATTTTTTTCACTATATACTCCCAATATTTTTTAAAAAGATGTTGTGAATAAATATGAGCTAATTTATATTACAAAAGTGAGAATATGTTTTTTGTTTTTAAAGAGAATAAAAGAATAAGCAGGCAAAATCACAAAGACTTTACCTGCATTCTTTAATTTAAAGATATTCTCCCTTGAAGAGGGTGAACAAGAATCAATATTCAAAATATATTTATCTACTACCCCAACTTCTTATTCGTTAAATTTTCCCATTTCTTTTTCAAGCTCATTAAACGATTGTGTTGCCTTAAATTCATTGTATAAGGCTTCCTCATTTTTAATAGTATTGAGCAGTGTGTTCTTTACTTCTTTACCGGGAATACTTAATCTGACGAATGATCTAAATTTACCCTCTTCCTGGACTGTTTCTCTTTTTGATACTGTAACTCCAGAGAACTTAGTTTTTGAGACCAATTTTACAGTTCTTTCTGTTAATTCAAGAACTTGTGGATTTTCAACACCAGATTCTCTTATGAAATCCTTGGTCATTGCTTTTACATAACTTTCTACATATTGAGCTGCTTCATTATAAGCAGCAGCTTTTGCAGATTCAAATGCCATAGTCTGATTAGTTTTTTGTGCTTCTCCATAGGCATATACATAATCACCTGCTTCTGATTGTAAGCCATACCAATCAGGATACCATACTTTTTTTGGACCACCTGGTTTGCCTGTTGATGCACAACCAAATACGAATGCAATTATACTTATTATAATAATTGCACTTATTGTCTTTCTCATGGTTTGCTCCTTTCATTTTTAATATTAAAAGACAAGTTGTAAAATAAAAAAAATCAAAAGGGTTGTCAAGAATTATTCAATTTATTTTGAAATCTTTTTAATATTTGAGTAAGAAATTAGATGTCATTTATTATAAGATAATACAATATATATTTTATGATTGAATTGATTATATCTTTATACCATTAGCTTTGTCTTTAGCCATTCCTGATTAATTGTTAAAAATCTAATAATAGTATTTCGAGAAGATATATATTAATAAAAAATAAATTTTCTTGACAACAATGTATTAATTTTAAGTAAACTAAATTATTAAAAATAATTTATTTGGAGGAGAAATGCTGAAACAAATTTTAGACACCAATCATTCGTGGAAAAAGTTTATTTTATGTGTAGTTTTGTTCTTACTGTCTGTTACACCCATTTTTGCTCAACAAGGAATTCAAATTACACTCACTCCGGAAGGTGTTGAAAGCGTTATTGAGAGCACAGAACTTATCATCACCGACCCATTTGTTGATGATATTATTACTCCTGAGTCTGCAGAAGATACGGAAGCTGAAATCCAAAAAGCATCTATCATTAAAGTTGGTGTTGAAATGGTTGTAACCGGTCCAACAAAAAACATCAAATTACCTCTGAGTTACTCCTACAAAAATCTGAATTTAGGTGTTTCAATTCCTTATATCTACAAAAGACAAATGAGTTATGTCGTAACGACAAAGAAGAGTTCAGGTTTAGGAGATGTTTCTTTCAATCTCGGACTTAGCAAAAGAACCCTCAAAAATACTTATGATTTTAGTCTTTTTATGAAATTGCCAACAGGCGATGATGAAAATATGGTTGATGGTTATCTCGTACCATTAGGTACAGGTTCAACAGATTTTGCTATCAAATTAATGACTGCAAGAAGATTTAAAAATGCCTATATATCCTGGAATGTTATTTTCAAACAGAATGGAATCAGTAAAAAAATTGCAGAAATTGAATATTTTGATAATCCGGATAGTATAGAGACAGTTAAATATGAAATAAAAAATGGTAATATGATTATTTTAAGTGGAATGTTAGATTATTATCTTGCAAGAAGATTGACTATAGGCGGTGTTGTGGTTTACACAAATACTGGCGAAGGTTCATCCGACATTAAACATTCTTATAGTTGGGGAATTCCTGATGAAGAAGAAAAGGGTGTATCTAATAAACAAGATATGACATTAGTAGATTTTATTCCTACGATTTCTTATCAATTACCGAAAATGGATATGATATTAATGGCAAAGTTACCTATTTATACAAAAAGGAATGAAGAGAATACTGAAGGTGATAGAGAAATTACTATCTCTTTTAAGATCGAAACAAGTTTTGACTTTTAGAATCCCGTTTCCAAATCCCGATATATCGGGAGGAACGAGTAATAAAAGAAGGAGATAATCATGTTGAACGAAGTGTTAAAAACTGTGTTTAATCCCGATTTGTCGGGGAAATCCCGCCTGCCCCGTTTAATTCGGGGATTACTATCGGGGAAAAAATTAAGCATAATTTTATTTGTAATAATTTTATTAATACTTGGTTGTGATAAACAAGGAATATTGAAATTCAAAGCATTAGGAAGCATTGAAATAAAATTTGTTACAAATAAAACTAAAACAAATTGGCCCGATGAATTTCCTGCACATATAGTAATAGAAGGAGATGATATTGATAATATTGAAAAGGATTTAACAATAATATACAATCCTTCTGATTCTATATATAGAGCCGTTGAGGTAGTAGAAATACCTGTTGAAAAACAATTAGATTTAACCGTTACAGCATTAATTAATGGAGATAATTGGGAAGGTCATTGTGATATTTATTTAGATCCTGATCAAACAATAATAGTTGAAATAGAGATGGATTTGGTGCCTGATATAGATGATTTTGAATGGTGCAATGTCTCAACAGGTGAATATACATACGGAGAAGGAGATACAATTAAGACAATAGATTATGATTACCAGATCATGAAATACGAAGTAACAAATGTTCAATATGTAACATACTTAGAGCAAGCATTGACAGCAGGTGATATTTGGATTGATGGAGATTTTGTTGTTGGATATTATGAAGGTGATTCACAATGGAGTGCTGGATACTACGATTATTACGAGTTAGGAACACCTTCTGATGATAATTATGCCAAAATTTCCTGGGATGGAAACTCATTTATTATAAATGTCCCATCTGGATATAATCCTGGTGATTTTGATGACCACCCTGTTGTATATGTAAGCTGGTTTGGTGCCTGGTCACTTGCGGAACATTATGGACTTAGGCTGCCAACAGAACATGAATGGGAAAAAGCAGCCCGCGGAAATACAGGTTGGGATTACCCGTGGGGAGATAATATAGATGCAAGCAGAGCAAATTATAGATATAGTGGAGACCCATTTGATAATGGCACAACCCCGGTTGGTTTTTACAATGGTCAGATTTATCAGGGTTTTCAGACCACAGACAGTCCTTCTCCCTTTGGTGCCTATGATATGGCTGGAAATGTATATGATTGGACTGATAGTTTCTGGAGTGATATATCTTCCTACCGTGTTGTACGCGGTGGTAGTTGGTATGTCAGCACCTCCTACCTACTATCATGGTATCGCTACAGCTACTATCCAAGCGACAGTAGCAGCTTCATCGGGTTCCGTTGCGTTCTTTCTCTTTAATGATCCCGTGAAATGAAATTTTAAATGATGAAAGATTAATGGAAACTTTAATAAATAAGTAAAGATTTAACCAAAACAAAGCTATTAATAAAAGAAAAAGACTAAAGAAAAAAACTGAATGAAAAACTTGAAAACAAAGGAGATAAAATTGCCACAAAGATCACGAAGATTAACTAAGGAAATAATTAGTGTTACTTCGCTTGCCCCGTAAGGAAGTATGACCCCAGTTGGATAAAAAAAATCCAACGGGGTAAACTGTATCGGGGTGTTCTTAGTGGCTAAAAAAAGGAGTAAACTATGAAGACAAAGACCTATTTGCTTATATTTTTAGCCAGCTTTGTGCTGGTGACTTCGCCTTTATTTGCCTACATTGAAAAGAGTGGCGATGTTTCTGGAGAGACATGGACAGCGGAAACCTATTATGTGTCAGATAATATCTGGGTTAATACTAATTCAAGTCTGACAATTCAAGAGGGTTCTGTGATAAAATTTCAACACGGCAAGTCTCTGAAAGTATATGGCACCTTAGATGTAAATGGAGCAAACGGAAATAATGTAATTTTTACATCTAAAGACGACGATAATAATGGTGAAATTATCCCAGGGTCTGACGGTAACCCTTATCCTGGAGATTGGGATGGAATTAAATTAGATGGTTATGGCGTTGACAACCAGGGTATAGGTGAATTTGATTGGTGTCTTATCCGCTATGGTGGTAAATATTTGGGTTATGCACGGACAAATGTGCATTTTAATTATTCAACCTCAGGTCATTTTATTAACAGTATTAGTGAATACTCTTATTATTCTGCTCTTAAAACCACAGATTGTTCACCTGAAATTAATAACAGCACCTTCAGGAATAGTAACAACCATGGTGTATCTTGCAATACCTACTCATCCACCATAACTCAAAACACTTTTTCTGATAACGGAGATCATGGACTATATATAACAGGCGATTGCACACCGACCATCACCAACAACATTTTCAACAATAACGATGGTTATGGAGCATATCTAAATAATATCAATATTACTTCGTTACCTGGAAACACAGGTATTGGAAACACTTATAATGGCATTGCCCTGTCCGGCACAATAGATACAAGTTTTGAATTTACAAACTTAATCGGTTTTCCTTATGTTATTCATGGTTGGCTCACTGTGACTACGAATAATACTTTAACGATTGCAGAAGGAACAGTTATGAAATTTGATAGTGGGGATGGTCTCAAAGTTTATGGCACATTGGATGTAAATGGCACTTCTGATAATAATGTGATTTTCACTTCATTCAGAGATGATGAATATGGTGGTGATACCAACGGTGATAGTACAGCTACTTCTCCTTATCCTGGAGATTGGGATGGAATTAATTTATATGGTCCTGGCGTTGAAAACCAGGGTATAGGTGAATTTGATTGGTGTCTTATTCGCTATGGTGGTAAATATTTGGGTAATGCACGGACAAATGTGCATTTTAATTATTCAACCTCAGGTCATTTTATTAACAGCATTAGTGAATACGCTAATTATTCTGCACTTAAAACCACACATTGTTCACCTGATATTAATAACAGCACCTTCAGGAATAGTAACAACCATGGTGTATCTTGCAATACCTACTCATCCACCATAACTCAAAACACTTTTTCTGATAACGGAGATCATGGACTATATATAACAGGCGACTGCACACCGACCATTACATACAACACTTTCAACAATAATGATGGTTATGGAGCATATCTAAATAATCTAACTATTACTTCTTTACCTGGAAACACAGGTATTGGAAACACTTATAATGCCATTGCCCTATCAGGTACAATAAACACAAACTTCGTATTTACAAACTTAATAGATTTTCCTTATGTTATTCGTGGTTGGCTCACTTTGAATACAAATAATACTTTAACAATTGCAGAAGGAACAGTTATGAAATTTGGTAGTGGTATAGGGCTCAAGGTATATGGCACTTTAGATGTAAATGGCACTTCTGATAATAATGTGATTTTCACTTCATTAAAGGATGATGAATATGGTGGTGATACCAACGGTGATAGTACAGCTACTTTTCCTTATCCTGGGGATTGGGATGGAATTAATTTATATGGTTCTGGCGTTGACAACCAGGGTATTGGTGAATTTGATTGGTGTCTTATCCGCTATGGTGGTAAATATTTGGGTTATGCACGGACAAATGTGCATTTTAATTATTCAACCTCAGGTCATTTTATTAACAGCATTAGTGAATACGCTAATTATTCTGCACTTAAAACCACACATTGTTCACCTGATATTAATAACAGCACCTTCAGGAATAGTAACAACCATGGTGTATCTTGCAATACCTATTCAGACACCATAACTGAAAACACTTTTTCCGACAACGGAAATCATGGATTATATATAACAGGCGACTGCACACCGACCATTACAAACAACACTTTTAACAATAACGATGGTTATGGAGCATATCTAAATAATCTAACTATTACTTCCTTACCCGGAAACACAGGTATCGGAAACACTTATAATGCCATTGCCCTATCAGGTACAATAGATACAAGTTTCGAATTTACAAACTTAATAGATTTTCCTTATGTTATTCATGATTGGATTACTGTGACTGCGAATAATACTTTAACAATTGCTGAAGGGACAATTATTAAATTTGGCAGTAACCAAGGGCTCACTGTATATGGCACTTTAGATTTAAATGGAACAGAAACGGATCCGGTGGTCTTTACTTCATTAAAAGATGACGCTTATGGCGGAGACACAAACAACGATGGATCAGCCACAACTCCGGCTCCGGGGAATTGGGATGGAATTAAATTAGATGGTTATGGCGTTGTCAACCAGGGTATAGGTGAATTTGATTGGTGTCTTATCCGCTATGGTGGTAAATATTTGGGTTATGCACGGACAAATGTGCATTTTAATTATTCAACCTCAGGCCATTTTATTAACAGCATTAGTGAATACGCTAATTATTCTGCACTTAAAACCACACTTTGTTCACCTGATATTAATAACAGCACATTCAGGAATAGTAACAGCCAGGGTATATATTGTAATACCTATTCAGACACCATAACTCAAAACACTTTTTCTGATAACGGAGATGATGGATTATATATTACAGGCGACTGCACACCGACCATTACATACAACACTTTCAACAATAACGATGGTTATGGCGTATATCTAAATAATCTCCATCTTACTTCCTTACCCGGAAACACAGGTATCGGAAACACCTATAATGCCATTGCCCTATCAGGTACAATAGATACAAGTTTTGAATTTACAAACTTAATAGATTTTCCTTATGTTATTCATGATTGGATTACTGTGACTGCGAATAATACTTTAACAATTGCTGAAGGGACAATTATTAAATTTGGCAGTAACCAAGGGCTCACTGTATATGGCACTTTAGATTTAAATGGAACAGAAACGGATCCGGTGGTCTTTACTTCATTAAAAGATGACACACATGGCGGAGACACAAACAACGATGGATCAGCCACAACTCCGGCTCCGGGGAATTGGGATGGAATTACATTAGATGGTTATCATGTTGACAACCAGGGTATAGGTGAATTTGATTGGTGTCTTATCCGCTATGGTGGTAAATATTTGGGTTATGCACGGACAAATGTGCATTTTAATTATTCAAACTCAGGTCATTTTATTAACAGCATTAGTGAATACGCTAATTATTCTGCACTTAAAACCACACATTGTTCACCTGATATTAATAACAGCACATTCAGGAATAGTAACAGCCAGGGTATATATTGTAATACCTATTCAGACACCATAACTCAAAACACTTTTTCTGATAACGGAGATGATGGACTATACATTACAGGCGATTGCACACCGACCATTACATACAACACTTTCAACAATAACGATGGTTATGGCGTATATCTAAATAATCTCCATCTTACTTCCTTACCCGGAAACACAGGTATCGGAAACACTTATAATGCCATTGCCCTATCAGGCACAATAAACACAAGCTTCGTATTTACAAACTTAATAGATTTTCCTTATGTTATTCATGATTGGATTACTGTGACTGCGAATAATACTTTAACAATTGCAGAAGGAACAGTTATGAAATTTGGTAGTAATCAAGGGCTCACTGTATATGGCACTTTAGATGTTAATGGAACTTCTGGTAATAATGTGGTTTTTACTTCATTAAAGGATGACACACATGGCGGAGACACAAACAACGATGGATCAGCCACAACTCCGGCTCCGGGGAATTGGGATGGAATTAAATTAGATGGTTATGGCGTTGACAACCAGGGTATAGGTGAATTTGATTGGTGTCTTATCCGCTATGGTGGTAAATATTTGGGTTATGCACGGACAAATGTGCATTTTAATTATTCAACCTCAGGCCATTTTATTAACAGCATTAGTGAATACTCTCATGATCCTGCTCTTAAGACCACAGATTGTTCACCTGATATTAATAACAGCACATTCAGGAATAGTAGCGAGGGTATATATTGTAATAATTCCTCACCCATCATCCGTGGAAGTTTCATTGAAAATAATGCGGACGCTGGAATATATTTAACAGGTAGCAATAGTATTCCTGATCTTGGAGCTAATGACCCTGCAGATAAGGGATTAAATACTATTCAGAATAATGATGATGGAAATTTCCAAGTATATAATAATACTGCTAATACTATCAATGCTTTTTATAATATCTGGGAATATACTATTGCAGACAGCATTGATGCTCATATTTATGATGATGATGAAAATCCGGCAAAAGGTGAAGTTCTATTTGAACCATGGTTGGCCGATGTTCTTGTTGCAGAATTTAGCGCAAGCCCAACCTCAGGTAATGCACCACTCAGCGTCAATTTTACAGACCAATCTATACAAGGAACAGTATCAATTATTGAATGGCAATGGGATTTTCAGAACGATGGCACTATTGATTCATCTGTTCAAAATCCTACTCATATATACGATAATCCTGGAACATATACAGTATCATTAACAGTTACTGATGAAAATGATTCTACTGATACTGAAATAAAAACAGACTATATAACTGTTTTAGGCGAAGAAACCTCTCGTGCCTTGCAGTTTGACGGCACAGATGATTATGTTTACCTTGACGATCCGATAACGGGAAATAATCCGACCTTTGATGACGGATTCAGCGAAAGGACGGTGGAGTTGTGGTATAAAGCTACTATCGTGGAAGATACTCAAATGCTCTATGAGGAGGGCGGTCCCATTAACGGTCTAAACATCTACATTAGAGATTCGCAAATTTGGGTGGGTGCCTGGTCAGAAACCAATGGTTTCGATGGTATCTGGTTAAGTACATCAACAACTCCAGATGAGTGGCATCATGTCTCCTGTGTTTTTGATAATCAGGATACGCACCTTTTCAAAATGTACTATGATGGAAACTTTATATTAGATTCACCTATTTCAGTAGATATTTCTGAACATATCAACGATGATGCAATAGGCGCTATGATTAATCATACGAAATTGGATACGGGTGACGAATTAGGAGACGGTTTTTATTTTAGTGGACTTGTCGACGAAGTTCGTGTTTGGAACATTACCCGCACCCAAGCAGAAATCCAGACAAACATGCAAACTTACCTGATAGGTACAGAAGACAGCTTAGTTGCCTATTACCGCATGAACGAAGGCATCGGACAAACAGCTTTTGATTTATCGGGAAATGGCAATGATGGACAATTGGGTTCAACCCCAAATACTGATGTCAATGATCCAACCTGGATTGCAACGGATTGGCCCTATGTAATTCCTTTACATGCCAATTTCTCAGCTACTCCTGTTTCAGGTAATGCTCCGTTAACAGTTAATTTTACAGACCAATCTTCACAAGGAACAGGTGCAATAGTAGAATGGAAATGGTATTTTGGTGATAGTGATAGTTCATCTGTTCAAAATCCTACTCATATATATGATAATCCTGGAATATATACAGTTTCATTAATAGTTACCGATGAACATGATTCTACTGATACTGAAATAAAAACAGACTATATAACTGTAATCTCAATAACTAATCCCACTGCTGATTTTGTAGCAGACACAACATCCGGATATGCACCACTAACGGTCAATTTTACAGACCAATCTACTCAAGGAACAGGAGCAATTATTGAATGGAAATGGTATTTTGGTGATAGTGATAGTTCATCTGTTCAAAATCCTACTCATATATATGATAATCCTGGAATATATACAGTATCATTAACAGTTACTGATGAAAATGATTCTACAGATACTGAAATAAAAACAGACTATATAACTGTAATCTCAATAACTAACCCCACTGCTAATTTTGTAGCAGATACAACATCTGGATATGCTCCATTAACAGTTAATTTTACAGACCAATCTACTCAAGGAACAGGCATAATTGTAGAATGGAAATGGTATTTCGGTGATGGAGATAGTTCATCTGTCCAAAATCCTACTCATATATATGATAATCCTGGAATATATACAGTATCATTAACAGTTACTGATGAATATGATTCTACTGATACTGAAATAAAAACAGACTATATAACTGTAATCTCAACAGCTAACCCCACTGCTAATTTTGTAGCAGACACAACATCTGGATATGCTCCATTAACAGTCAATTTTACAGACCAATCTATTCAAGGAACAGGTGCAATTATAGAATGGAAGTGGTATTTCGGTGATAGTGATAGTTCATCTGTTCAAAGTCCCACTCATATATATCAGAGTCCTGGAACTTATACAGTTTCACTAACAGTTACAGATGAAAATGATTCTACAGATACTGAAATAAAAACAGACTATATAACTGTAATCTCAACAACTAACCCCACTGCTAATTTTGTAGCAGACACAACATCTGGATATGCTCCATTAACAGTTAATTTTACAGACCAATCTATTCAAGGAACAGGTGCAATTATAGAATGGAAGTGGTATTTTGGTGATAGTGATAGTTCATCTGTTCAAAGTCCTACTCATATATATCAGAGTCCTGGAACATATACAGTATCACTAACAGTTACAGATGAAAATGATTCTACAGATACTGAAATAAAAATTGATTATATTACTGTAGATCCAATACCTCCCACTGCTAATTTTGTAGCAGACACAACCTCCGGATATGCTCCGTTAACAGTTAATTTTACAGACCAATCTACTCAAGGAACAGGCGCAATTATAGAATGGAAATGGTATTTCGGTGATGGAGATAGTTCATCTGTGCAAAATCCTACTTATATATATCAGATTCCAGGAACTTATACAGTCTCATTAACAGTAATTGATGAATACAATTCCACTGATACTGAAATAAAAACAGACTATATAACTGTAATCTCAACAACTAACCCCACTGCTAATTTTATAGCAATACCAACCTTAGGCAATTCACCACTCATTGTCAATTTTACAGACCTATCAATACCCGGAACAGTATCAATTATTGAATGGCAATGGGATTTCCAGAACGATGGTACTATCGATTCATATGATCAAAATCCAACCTATATATATCAGAATCCTGGAACTTATACAGTGTCGTTAATAGTTACTGATGAACATGATTCTACAGATACTGAAACCAAAATTGATTATATTACTATAGATCCAATAACTCCCACTGCTAATTTTGTAGCAGACACAACATCTGGATATGCTCCGTTAACAGTTAATTTTACAGACCAATCTACTCAAGGAACAAGCGCAATTATAGAATGGAAATGGTATTTTGGTGATGAAGATAGCTCCTCTGTGCAAAATCCTATTCATATATTTCAGAATCCTGGAATTTATATAGTTTCATTAACAGTTACTGATGAATACGATTCTACGGATACTGAAATAAAGACAGACTATATAACTGTAATCTCAACAACTAACCCCACTGCTAATTTTGTAGCAGATACAACATCCGGATATGCTCCATTAACAGTTAATTTTACGGACCAATCTATTCAAGGAATAGGCGCAATTATAGAATGGAAATGGTATTTTGGTGATGAAGATAGCTCCTCTGTGCAAAATCCTATTCATATATATCAGAGTCCTGGAACATATACAGTATCACTAACAGTTACAGATGAAAATGATTCTACAGATACTGAAATAAAGACGGACTATATAACTGTAATCTCAACAACTAACCCTACTGCTGATTTTGTAGCAACCCCAACCTCAGGTAATGCGCCACTCACTGTCAATTTTACAGACCTATCAATACCCGGAACAGTATCAATTATTGAATGGCAATGGGATTTCCAGAATGATGGTACTATCGATTCATATGATCAAAATCCAACATATATATATCAGAATCCTGGAGCACATACAGTTTCATTAATAGTTACCGATGAAAATGATTCTACAGATACCGAAACAAAGATGGATTATATTACAGTTTCATCTTATGAAATTGAAAACTGCTTCTATCCCAATCCCTATAATCCTGAATCGGTAGATGATGGTACTTTTCACTATACACCAAAGACTTCAGGAAATTATACGATTACAATCTATGATGTTTCCAATCAAATTGTTATTGAACTTAATTGCGGTTCTCAAACAGCTAATGAAATTTTTGAAATTAATTGGGACGGGAAGAATGCAAGTGGCAAGGATATTGCCAATGGTACTTATTTTTATGTAGTTAAATCAGATTCTAATGAAAATTATATTAACAAATTTTCTATTTTAAGATAAAAAGGAGAGTATGATGAAATATAAATTGTTAACTATATTATTTATAATAGGGATTCTGTCTGGAAGTTTATTTGCCGATGATTATAGTGGTGGGCAAGCTGGAGCTTTTTTAAGAATTCCTGTTGGAGCTCGTGCAGCAGGTTTGGGTAATTCTTTTACAGCTGTTGCAGATGATATTTCCGCTCTTTATTGGAATCCAGGTGGTTTATTTCAGATAAAATCATTCACTTTGGGTGGAATGTATTCTCTTATGTCTCAAGATAGAATACACAATTATGCAAGTTTAATTATTCCTGTAAAATCTATTGTAACATTTGCGATAAGTGGAAATCAATTTGGAATTTTTGATATTTATGGTAGGGACGAATGTGGTAATTTCACTGAAAAATATGATGATTCTGAATCAGCAATTTCATTAGCAGTATGTAAAAGTATTGGAAAATTTCTTGGTTTAGGATTTACGGTAAAATATTTACGACATTCATTGCAAAATGGAACAGCAACAGGTTTAGGATATGATGCAGGTATTCTCATTAAGTTTGGATTTAATAATAATTTATTGAATTCAATTCGTCTTGGTTTCATGGCTCAAGATATAGATTCAAATATTAAATGGAATACAGATTCATCAACTAAAGAGGACATCCCGATAACTATGAGAATTGGAAGTGCTTTGGAATTAAAAATTAAGAATAATCCATTACTTATTACATTTGATATTTCTCAGACAACTAATGAAAAAATGATTTTCCATGCAGGAATTGAGAAATGGCTATTTAATATTCTCGCCTTACGAGTTGGAATAAATGATGAAGATATAAATTTTGGTGCTTCTTTTAGAATAACAGGTTTTCAAATAGACTATGCTTTCTCTCAAGACATATTAGAATCAGAAGCAACTAACAGATTTGGGGTGCAGATTAATTTTTAATAAAACGATTGCAATATTGAATTTCATTACACAGGTGAAGAGCATGAGTGGGTTATATTACAGTATTTAATAAAGGCAATATAGCTGGAACTCTGCTCATTAATGGTGGAAGTAGAAATGTAACAGAAGTTGAAACCAGTTTCGGGTTGTAAAACTTGGTTCGGAGTTTTAGAAATCTAAATTATCAAAATCCTTGACAGTATAATATTTATTTATGCTAAAGATGAGTATCTAATTAGAGTTTGTCTGTAAACTCAAAACCTTACGAATGGTTAAAGACCTTCGCAATGGTTGATCTGAAAGGCAACTTTACGGACAGACACGAACAAAAATAATCTGGAGGATAAAATGAAAAAGTCTGTTTTATGTATGGTTTTAATTTTATTATCCATTACAACTCTTTTTGCCCAACAGGGTAAATATCAAAGAAAATCTATCAGCTCAGTAGAGACGGTCTGGATTAAACCTGGTGCTTTACAGGGTGGTGTAAAATTCGATTATGAGTTTTTTGACATAATGGTAGAACATTATATTGAGGTGGAAAGATTTGATTATAATGTATTACCAGACAATTTGCTGACCAGTTTTCATGAACAAGCTAAAGCTTTAACTGAAATTACTCCTGATAAGATAGGTGCGATTCTTGAAAATACAGTCGTGAAAGAGATAATTGATATTCTTAATTCACCTGATGTGAAGAAAAATAGAGGATTAGCTCTTAAGGATGAAGCAGCATGGAAAACCTTTGCAGCAACAAAGGCAAAATCTATTGGTCTGACTGTTAAAGAATTAGAAGCATTAATGAATTCAGCTTATATTTACCTGCCCTATATAACTTCTATGAAAAAAAAGGTTAAGGAAAAGACTATCTCTGTAAATATTAATGGAGGTCTTTTGTGGTATCAGGTCAAAGTAGATAAAGATGGCAATGTTTCCGTTAAGAAAGAGATTGGTGTAAAAACTAAAGGAATTGGTTCTGCAACAATTGGAGCAAAAAGCAGCAGGAAATTTCAGTTTGGTAAGGAAGTATTTGAAACAACAGAGGACCAATATGCCCAGTATGATGCAGTCCTTGTATGGGCAAAAAACCTTGGTGTAAAGACCAAAGAGATTAATGCTTTCAAACTGCAGGCTCAAGTTGTTGAGGTTATTGGCAGAAAATATTCATTCCCATTGGGATTTCTTGAAGGAGTGTATCTGGATGATGGTTTCAATCTTATGGAATTTGAAGAAGATAAAGAAGGAAATGAAATTGCAAAACGGGTTGGTTTCGTTCGTGTAATAAAAACTGGTAAAAATATTGAAGATCCAACAAATTACACAATAGCTGTTCAATTGCTTGGTGGAAGACAGGATATTGGCGGTGTGGTTATGGAGCATCCAAGATTAGGTATAGATATGCGAATTAAACTCGGTTATATTACAGAGATTAGTATTCCCAAAGATTATACATATTTGAGTTATGCAAATCAAAATATTCTTAAAGAGGATCTTACAACAGCCGCGGAAGCTAATCTTACTTTTGCTTATAACATTGCACCAATTATTGGGGTTAGCCAAACATTCTTAGATTTTGATATTGGTCTTGGAGTAGGTTTACCTGAATTTGAAGAGGATATAAAAGGAACTGCATATATTTTTGAAATATATTTAGGATTTACTAAAAAATTATGGTTTGGCAGAAGCAATCTTGGAATCAGTGCTGCAGGTGGGTTTGATATGTTTGATTTATCGGGGCAATGGTCAGAAAATGATTATAAATATTCCGTTAATGCTTTTGGAGTTAACTTTGGTGCTGATTTTGAATATCTAATAAATCCAGATTTAAGTTTTAATTTTGGGGCAAACTATAAACTCGGATTTACACCAAGAGAGGTGACTTATGAATGGAATGGATCTAAAACCTCCCATACCGGATCAGAGGTTGAAGACTTGTTCCCTGATTTAAACCTCGGTGGGCTTAAAGTTAGTGCAGGAATAAATTATTCTCTTGGTTCATTACCATTTAATTTATTTGGATTTTTAGATCCGTTAAAGAAACATTAAAAAATTTACAAAGATCAGAGGAATTACTCCTCTGGTCTTTTTCTAAATAATTAATAATGGATTCTGCAAAATATGGAAAATTCACCTAACTTGTCATTCCCACACTCAATCAAGTTGAGTGTAAACTCCAGTGAAAATCCATTCCTTACAACCTGTCTTTTACTGCGTCTTCCCTCTATATGGATTCCCGATCGGGGTCGGGAATGACATCTGTGAGTGTCTCGTCTTGGCGAAGCCCGTCTTGGCTCGGCCAAGCCGAGACAGGCAAGCCGTAGCCAGGTTGGAATGACATGAGAATGCAATTTTGCAGATCTCATATAAATAATTAATATAATAAGGAGCTAATATGAAAATTTACCTAAAACTAATATGTCTGATTCTCGTGTGCTTTCTTTCAACAGATTTGTTTGCACAATATCCGGAATCCAAACAAGCCACATTTATCGAGACAGTTTCATCTTCAGAGGTGTTAATAGAAGCAACAGGGATTTACAAATCAACTGAAAAGAAGAAAAAGAAAGCACAAAAGGATGTCAAGAAAAATGGTGTGAAAAGAGCAATACAGGATGCAAAGAAAACCGCTGTTTATCTTATTCTTCTTGGAGGAACTGATCCATTAATAAGTACACCTGAAGAAAGAGAAAAATTTGAGAAAAATGCTTCTTTCTTTTTTGATATGACCAATGTCAGCAGATATATCTCATGGGAAGGAACTCAGATTCTGAAAAAGGTGAAATTTGATGATGGGAGAGGAATTAAAATCACCAAGCAATTTAAGGTCAATAAGGAAATAATAACAAATGACCTGGTATCACAAGGCATACTGGTAGCCAAAGCAGACCTTGTAGATATTATTGGCAATCCTTTTATTATGGTCATTCCTGAAACAAAAAAAGGAGAAAATCCCATTGAACTTCTGCAGGATAATGTTAAAGTTAAGCATGCTGCTGCAGTTATTGAAAGCTACCTGACTGCACGGAAATACGATATCATTGTTCCAGAGCAGCAAGCCAATTTAGATGAATTAACTGCAGCCCAACAAATGCTCGGGGACCAGGAAGAAGATTATGCATATCAATTGGCTCTTTCTATTGGAAGTGATGTTTATATCACATTTAGTGGAGCTGTTGAAAGTACGGGATATGGAACTGAAAAATACTCTATGAATGTCCGAGCCTTTGAAACCACAACTGCTCGACTGCTTGGAGCTGAAACAGGTTATAGCCAAGCAAGACAAGGCGAGATCATGGTCTCAATTGAAGAAGCAACGAGTGATGCTATCAATAATGTGCTATCAAGAATTATGAATTATTGGAAAGATGATCTTAAAAGAGGGATGCAGTATAAACTGATTGTCAGTATTTCTACTGATTTTGATGAAGAAGAGGTAGAAGATATTCAATTTGCATTTATGGATGCTGTAGATGAAGTTGCAAAAAAGTCAAAGGAAAATATTGTGACCAGTCAAACTATTGATTATTTGCTCTGGTGTGATCCGGAAAAATATGATAAGAGCTCCAAAGTTTATCGTTATCTTAAAACATCTTTTAATGATCAGGGAGTTGAGGGTATTCTCAAGAAGATTAATGTCAATCGTAAATTAATATTGCTAAAAGTTGTTTATGAATAGCTAATATCTTACAAATTTCTGGGGATATAATTATGAAACATACATGTCCCCCGAAAAATCGGGATACAAAGGAGCATGAAAATTTGCAGGCATTCCCAATACCCAATTAAATTCGGTAGGGCTTGGGAATGAGCGTGTAAGATTTGGTGAATTTATCATGTTTTTATTTATTTACTTTGTGTCTTTGTGCCTTTGTGGCGAAAGGATTTTCAGATGAAAAAAATAATACTTATATCGATTTTTATGATACTGGCAGTATCAGCCTTTGCCAAAGCACCAAAATGGTATACAACAGGTGAACTTCCCGATTATCCTGTTAAATCATATTTTATTGGTGTAGGTGAAGGTGTAAGTTACGAAGAAGCACAATCTAAAGCTTCAGCTCAAATAGCTTCACAAATTAATGTTACAATTGAATCTCAGGTTGAATCCTTTACCCAAGAATTAGAAGTAGATGACCGTGTTTCATATATTGATTTGTTTAAATCTTCAATTAATTTAACTGTTAATGAGATAGTTCAAGGAATTGGAATTGTTAATCATGAGAAGGTTGGTAACAAATTTTATGTATTTGCTGTTTTGGATAAAGGTCAATATGTAGCAGGCATAAGAGCAGAATTGGATAAAATGTGGGGTGGAATATCTAAGTTAGTTCAGGATGGAAGAAGTTTAATTAAAGAAGGTAAAATTTTTGCAGGATTAGAAAATTATATTGATGCTCAAGAATTAGTAACACCCTTTTATACTAAAAAAGCATTCCATGATGCAATATCACCAAATCCATATATTATTACAGAAGATATAACACTTGCTGGATTAACATCCGAAATTCGTAGGGTATTAACAGGCATTCAAATTAATATTATTTCTGGCAATAATCAAACAGCAAAAGAAGGAACTCTTTTGCCCGATCCGATTGTTTTTACTGCAACCTACAAGGATCCAGGTGCTTATGAGAAAATACCCATTCCCAAAATGCCTTTATCAATTAAATATGAAGATAAAACTTTAATTGGAAAAACTACTACTGATGAAGATGGCCAAGCTGAGTGTTGGGTAACTGCAATTTCAACAACTCCAGGTCATGGCAAAGTTATTATCAAACCCAATTTGACTCGTTTACCAACTTTATATAAAAAGTATCTTATTAATGCAGAAGCAATCGCGCAATATAATATTTCTGAAGTAACTCCAACTTCATTTTCTATTTCTATTAGAGATGAGAAAGGAAATCCCTTACCAAAAGTTGAAGATAAAATTGCTAAATCAGTTGAAAAATCAGGTCATACTGTTTCAAATCAAGCAGGATTGCTATTACAAGGAAAGGTTTCAGTTGTTGACACACAAGAAATTGAAGGGTTTAAAGGAAAGCAATTTATAGCTAATTCTGAATTGACCCTTTTCATGGTTGTAAAATCCACAGGTGAAGAGGTAAGTAGTTTTTCTGCTTCAGGAAAAGGAGTCAGCCCAAAAAGCGAGAAAAAAGCAATAGAAGCATCCTACAATAAATTAACAATTAATAGGAAAGATTTTGTAGAAATGTTAGCAGAAGCAGAGGATGCAATTTCAAAGGCGGGACTTTATGCCGCTTCAACCGGTAATCCGATACCAGTTATGATAAAATCTACTCCTGATAATGCTAAAATCCTGATTAATAGGCAAGATTATGGATATTCAAATACAGAAATTTCTCTTACTCCGGGTCATTATGAAATTTATCTTAGCAAACCTGAATTTGAAGATTTGATACAAATTATTGAAGTTAACGAAGACCAGGAGAACATATTTGCGTTTGCTTTGAGTCGGATTTCTGAAAAAGAGGAGCCAATTATACCAACTAGCGAACATGGCTTAAAAGGTGAATATTTTAATCTTTCTCCCTGGGAAGATAAAGAAGGTCCAGAAAAAGTTCCAGAATTTAATCCAACAACCGTTCAGATTGACTCAAGAATCGCTTTCCGTTGGGGAGAGAGAATCCCAGCTCCCGATGTAACTGCTGATTATTTTTATGTTCGCTGGACTGGGAAAATCCATACTTCAGTATTGGGCACTTATAAATTCTGCATAGGTGGTTATAAAGAAGGTCTCTGGAAAGGCAGAAATAAACAGTCCTGGGGTTGGAGATGGCCTGGTGATGACGATTATGTTGGTAAAGATACTGATATTGGATTTAGATTATTGTTTGATGGTAAGATAGTTTTAGATGAATGGGTTCATGACTTTAATTGGGAACCAGAGAAGACCACAGGTTCTGTATTTTTAGATGGCGATAAATGGCATGACATTAAATTGGAAATATTTGAAAAAACAGGCTATGCTTCTTGTTTCTTATTATGGCAGCCCCCAGGTTTAAGTAAATTTGAAATTATCCCATCCTCTGTACTTAGACCAGAGTTAAAATAAAACACTCCTTCCGTCAGACCCGATTCTATCCCCGATATATTCCCGATATATCGGGAGAGCTGGCGGACAAAGGAGTATGAAAATTATCTGCAGAGACAGAAACATCATATAATAAAAAAAGAAATAGAAATTATCCCCGCCTGCCAAAGCCTTGTGCGGCGGGCAGGTCTGTGTTCTCTGTGTCCCCGCCTGCCAAAGCTAAGCGGCGGGCAGGTCTGTGGCAAAGGATTTTCAGATGAAACACTCATGTCAGCGAACTGACACAAAGGAGCACGAAAATTACATTAGAGTTGTTGAATTAATCATGTTTTTAATTTTTTTCTTTGTGTCTTTGTGTCCATTCTCCGTAGCAGTAGGACTGCTACTGCGAAGGATGAACCTTTGTGGCGAAGGGATTTTCAGATGAAAAAGAAAAATATTAATTTATGTTTTAGATATCTATTAGTATTTACAATGGTTTTGATATTAGTTTCATGCTTTATTCCTGAAGAATTTACTGTAAAAATTGAAGTAAATAATGATGGTTCTTATTCTTTTATTTATGATGGTATTTTAACATATTTATTTGCTCGAGCAGCTGCTATTGAAGCACCTCTTTCTGAAGAGGATGAAGCGGAGATGAAGGAATATGAAAATGAGTTTAAAGAAGAACCTGAGTTTAAGAAAGTAAATTACATTGGCAAAGGACAATTTGAAGTTTTGTATGAGAAGACAGGAAAACCAGGTGAATCTTTTTACTTCTTTGACGAACAATGCTGCTTCTTTTCAATTGTTTATAGTAAGAACGATACAATAGAAATTTCCGGATTTCAATTAGATAAAGAATTTTTAGCCCAAATGGAACAGTTTAACTTAAAAATAGAAGGTGAATTTGAAATAATAACTAATTCAAATGTTGTTAAACATAATTCAAAAATAAAAGTACAAAAGATTAAGGATAAGTATTGCTATAAATGGCAAGTGAAATCCAATTTAGATTCTGCACCTTATATGTTATTAATCTATCAGGCTTTGCGCCCAGACAGGTAAAAAGTAGAAGTAGAAGAAACTACGGATTAGTTTTAACCAGGTAAAACATATAGAATAAACAAACAAATGTTGTTAAATTTCATATAGAGATTATTCTATATTTTTATATACAAATTTTGACGAAATGAGGCGTTGACTTGCGGACTTTACAGGTAAGAAGCCATAAACAGTTTGAATGTATTAATATCACTTCACAGGTCCAGAAACTGATAAAAGATTCAGGTGTGAAAGATGGGATTGTAACAATCTATTGTCCACATACAACAGCAGCAATTACAATTAATGAAGGAGCAGACCCATCTGTTGTCAAAGACCTTTTGTATGAACTGGATAAGGTTATTCCACTTAGGGATAATTATCAACATCTGGAAGGGAATTCTGCAGCTCATATTAAATCTAGTATTATTGGTTGTTCTGAATCTGTAATAATTGAGAATGGTTCTTTGGTTTTAGGAACCTGGCAGGCGATTTTCTTCTGCGAGTTTGATGGACCAAGGAATAGGAAAGTGTTTGTTAAAATAATTGGAAAGTAATATGAGTTAGAAGTTAGAGGTTTCAAGTATCAAGTATCAAGTATCAAGTTTCAAGTTTCAAATATTCCTTTTACCTCATCTTTTCTGAAAATTTATACGGTATCAAATACAGAATTTTTTCATCTATATAGAAATTTGCATCTTTAATTATTTCCACTATATTTCTAACCTCTTCCGGTAAAGCATCAGTTTTCATTCCTGGCAGATCAGAATCAAGTGAAATAGTAAAACTGGGTTTTGTTTTTGGATAAACTACAACCTCAACATCTTTATCAATATTTGCTAAATTCTTTAATATATCAATAGCTTTATTCATTCCACCTAATTCATCAATCAATCCTCTATCCTGAGCTTGCCTACCAGTCCAGATTCTACCTTGAGCAATTTCATGAATCTCTTCTCTTGTCATTCCTCGTCCTTCAGCAACTTTATCTATAAAATCCCAATAACAACTTTCAATTGCATTCTCAATTATTTTAATCTCTTCCTCAGTCATCTTTCTGCTTGTGGAACCAATGTCAGCATGTTTTCCCCTTTTTACTGTTTCTATATTGACATGAATCTTTTCATAAAGCCTTTCCAGATTAAATAATACTCCAATAACTCCAATAGAGCCAGTTACAGTGCTTGGTTCTGCTACAATTTTATCAGCTTTGCAAGCAATGTAATATCCCCCTGAGCCAGCTACACCAGACATTGAAACGACAACAGGCTTTGCATTTTTGCCTTCTTTACAAAGAGATATTTCTCTGCATATAATATCAGAAGCAAGCGCGGAACCTCCTCCGCTGTCTATTCTAAAAACAATCCCTTTGATTGATATATTTTCTCTTGCGGATTTTATTGCTTTTGCCATTGTCTCTGAGCCGATAGACCTACCTTGTTGTCCTTTTCCTGAATGAATAAATCCTGTAGCGTAAATTACTGCAATTTTGGGTTTATATTCATTACTCCAATCATATCTGAACATATCCTTTTTGTGTTTTTTAACAATTTTTGCATCATCAAATTCATTTTTTATTTTATCCTCAAGTTCATCTTCATATATGATCCCATCTATCAAACCAGCATTTAAGGCATCTTTGGCAATAAAGTATGGACCTTCATCAATTAATTCTTTTACTTTTTCTTTGTTTATTTCTCTTCCTTGTGCAATCATAGAAACCATTGCATCATATATTCCTTCAAGGTAGTAGGTTAACATTTCTTTTTCTGCTTCAGTCATCTCATTTTCTGACAGGATATTACCAGCAGTTTTATAGTCATGGCTGCGGAAACTTATGACTTGTATGCCCAGAGTATCCAATAGGTCTTTGAGATAAGGCATTGATAAAGAGAAACCAGAGAGGTCAATCCATCCGGATGGATTGAGATAAATTTTATCGCCAACCGCTGCTGCCATAACATAATTCATATTCCCAATGTCTTCGAAGTAATAAACAATTTTTTTATCAGCAGATTTGAAATCCAGTAATGCATCTTTAATTTCTTCATATTTTGCAACACTTGCAGCAATATTTCCGGATTTGAAAACTATTCCTTTAACTTCATCATTTTCTTTTAGTTCTTTAATTGTTTTAAGTATTTCAGATATTGTATGCCCTTTAGTGGTTACTATTTGAAATGGACCAATTTTTTGCTTTGACTTTTGATCAAGGATAAGACCTTTTAGTTTATAATCGTAAAATTTCCTTGGTGGCTTCTTTTTCAAAATTGTTCTGAAATTCTTATTTGAAATATTGGCATAGCATAAACCGTGATTATTATCATTAGAAGTAATACTTGTTCCAACATTGATTTTGGAAAAGTTTATGCTGAAATTCGCTGAGAAGGTTTCTTCATCAATATTATAAGAACCACCAAGTTGAATGCCATTAAAAAGTTCAGTTTCTAAGCCCAAAATTGGTTTTCTCCATTTGTTATTTTCATATTGGAAGTCACAGTTAAAAGTTAATCTATCCCAAAATTTGTCTTTAATAGAAATTGGTCTTAGAGCAAAACCTATTTTTCCATATCTGTTATCATTTGTTAACTTGCTTCCTACAGCACCAAAGGATAAAAAGTCAAATGGTCTATACAATAGAGATAATCTCCAATTACCCTTTTTGAATTTACTATTTTCCCAGGTATAATCCCAACCCAGATACATATTTTCTATTCCACCATTAAAACCATTTGCAAGAGTATGAATACTTAGATTATCCTGAATATTTTCAAAGCAATAGCCAAGGTTTTTCATGTTAAAGAATAGCGAGTAATTTCTTTGAAATTTTCCTTCTTCAAAATATTGCACATATCCCAAGCCACCAGCATTTCCAAATCCAAGTGCTGCAGGATTTACTTTTGTTGCAAGAAAATTGTCTGTGGTTGCAACCGAGAATGGTGAGTAGTCAATACCTTGTGCAAATAAACTAAATGGTATTATGATTAATAATAATGCGAAGATTTTTTTCATTGTAAGCCTCCAAATGTATTTTATTTTGCTTCTTAATTAATTTGCTTTTCTATCCACCCAAGAATGATTTCCTGACCTCATCATTCTCAAGAAGGTTTTTTGCTTCATCTTTAAATGCAATTTTACCAATTTCAAAAACATAACATCAGTCTGCATATTCCAAAGCCATTCTTGCATTCTGCTCAACCAGCAGAATAGTAGTCCCGTCTCTATTTATATCTTTTTCTTCTTCTTAATCTGACAAGCTTGTTTTATCTTCTTATGAACAGTAGTATGGGAATAGTTTAATTCCAGTTTCTCAATCATTCTTCTCACTCCTCAGAAAGGACATTGCTCTCTAATCTTGAGTATCTTTTTTCTATATTTTCTGGCTTCTTGTTTGGGCAATACTGATTTTTCTTGAAATATTTCTTTGATATTATCTAGTTAATAACATTTTCCCAGTCTGAGAAGCTTCTGGTGTTACAATTTTGTAGAGATAAATACCATTTGCGACATCATTTCCATTCATGTCTTTACCATTCCAAACAGCATAACCCTCTGTGGAAGTCGCACCATTATTTACATTGAGAGTATTGATAAGCTGCCCTTTTGTATTATAAATTTTCACTTTTGCTTCTTTGATGGGTTTTGTAGAAGAAAAATAAATATCTGTACTACTCGAAAATGGATTTGGCTTGTTGATGGAAAAAAGTAATTTTGAATATTGTTGGTCAATACTCCATTGATATACTCTGAATTTAACAACACAGTATTTTATCTGTCCACCTGGATTAGGACCTGGCACATAATGACCAAAAGAATTATCATCAAAGTAATACAAATATATTTCATTCCAACCGCTCCAGCCATCATCAGAGTAACCTATGTAATGAATAAAATTATCTACATAAGGAAATATGGTAATCTGATCAGAAAAATTAAATAAAGGATTATTAATATCGGTAAGTTCTATCATAGATATCCAATCTGGCATCCACTCAGTAGTAAGCATAAGTAGGTATGAGAACGCAATATTTATAATCGGGTGTTCAAGATATTCATCATATTGGTGATATCCTAACTGAGCCATAGTAAGATATGTTGCATCAGACCAGATCTGAATTCTTGGTTCATACTCTCCCCAGTAAGAAATCGCATTTTTCTGTAAATCACCATAGTCGCTTGCAGGGTAAGCTACAACGATGTATAGTATCGTATCATTATCAACAATTTTCCATGGAACACTTTGTCCTGATAACAAATCATACCCTGGAAGGTGCGGCACTTCTTGAAATATAAATTCCGAATAATAACTATCCCATATCGCTTCTGCTTGTGGAATAAAGTGATTTAAATAATAAGTTTCATGAGTTTGGGGATTTGTGTATGTATAACTTTGCAAATAGGTCATGACAAGATTTCCATAATAATAGTAGGCTGAATTATTAAATCCGAATACCTCAACATCAAGTTCATCAGGAATCACACCATTAAATTGGAATTGAGGTTTATTTTCAACTTGATATAAAGTTGTGCTTGAAGTTTGACTGTGGCTATGAAGATTTGCTGTATTCCATGTTTCACCATAATCAAAGGATTCCCACACGAAAAGTCCCGGATTAGTCGGCATATTCCCAAGATCGCCTTCATTCCAGACGCAATACCCAATGAGACCTACTTTCCCAGGATTGTATTTATCAACTGCAAAGGAAAGGGAAAGCGGTCTGCAGGATTTATCTCTCCAATAATACATTGGAGTAATAGTAGTCCAATTACTAAGATTCAAAATTTGAGTGAGGTCAGCTGTTAATGTATTTTCTATATCCATATACATAATCCTCACATCTTCACAGGGATAATCATACGGATCAAGAGCACTGTTTTGAGAAATATGATATATTCTAACCCAATCATCACCTTCTGGAGAAGTGCCTATGTATAATCTTGGCCATATATACTCATCAGGTAGAGTTGGGTTTATTATAGTAACAGTGGACCAAAAACCTGGGAGTCCAAGAAGATTATAATCATCGTACGTAAGTGTACAAGCATTATGTTCTCCAGTGGAAATTTCATGCCACGATGCAATGCAGTTTCCTGTTGCTGGATGCAAGACGATATCACCAAATCCCTGCAATACATCATAAACTGAAATAGGACCATAGTCAACTAAGTTTCCAGACTCATTAAAGTATGCATAATACTGGCGTCGGGATGCATCAGGTGTTTCCTTGGCGCAAAATGTGAGATAGGTTCCATTTCCGTTAAAAATCTGTTTCTCTATTGGAAAACCAGAAAATCCGCCCGGTATATAATCATAATAAGATGTCATAACAGTTGTTGGTTCAACGACAAATTCGTAATCTATAGCACCTGTAAACACCGCATCGGTATAGGGTAATATTATTGTCCCTCTTTCAAGTCCTGAAATAGGGATGAAATCTCTATGAGAATCATGAATCTTTTGAGCGAATAAACTTAATGGTATTAAGACTAATAATAAAGCGAAGATTTTTTTCATTGTAAGCCTCCAAATGTATTTTATTTTGCTTCTTAATTAATTTGCTTTTCTATCCCTCCAAAAAGGATTTCCTGACCTCATCGTTCTCAAGAAGGTTTTTTTGTTTTATTCTTAGAAGAATATATTCCATCCTTAAATCTTCCTCCTTATCCACTCTTTAAAGAAGACATCGGTAACAAAGTAAATATCTTTTTCTTTGTCCAACACCTGTTTTTTTATTAAAAGTCGCAGGGATGTTTGAATAGTGGAAGAACTTCCTAAATCACCAGAGGCAATGAACTCTTGAGAAAATATATGATCTCCACCAAGATTAGCAATAGAATGTAGTAATCGTCGCTGATGCATGGATAATCCATCCCATATAGACAGGTAGAATGGCGTATTTTCAGTGAGAATAAGATTCAGTGTTGGTTCAATGTCATTAGTCCTTATTTTCTTCACATCAAAATAGACATCCCAGAGCTTATGGCAGAGAAACTGAGCATTATATGGGCAATCATTGACAAGGTCTAATATTTTATGAACAGCTCCTTCCTCCAGAGTAAATTCTGTCCTTTCAAAAGCTTGTCTCAGAAATTCGCTAAACTCAAGTCTGGGTATTTTATTTAATGTAATGACTCTTCCCATCTTATAAAATGCCTTACTGGGATTGGCAACCATGTCATAGAGGATATGCCTTTTTGAGCCAGCGAAAAGATAACCAACTTTGCTATGATGTTGAAAACTCGCTCGCATTGCCTTTTCTATAGATTCTCCGTTGAAGTTTCTTATCTCTTGAAATTCGTCAAAAACAATAATAAAATTTTTATTCTTTTTCTCAGCTAATTTCTGTGGAAGTTCATAGATTTCATCAAGAAATCTCAATGTATCACTTTCTGTGGGAAAATGTTCTATCCCAATAGTTGCAGAACCATCAGGTTGAATTGTAATTTTCGGTCGTAAGCCAGGTAGAGTCTTTTTCAAGAAATTGAACATCCTCTCAAGTTTAGATTCCACAGCCCTAACAATCTCAGAAGCATAAATTTCAAGCAGTTTTTGTATAGAAGTAGCCTTATAGAGATCAATGTAAACTGTATATAATCCTTTAGTTCTCAAATTCTCTAAAGCATTCATAATAAGAGAGGTTTTCCCATATCGTCTGGGAGAAATAAGGAAGATGCGTTCGCAATCCTCAAGATCTCGGGTAATTTCACAAAGTTCTTCTTTACGATTTGAAAAATTTTCTCCAGTAACTGCTTCACCATATACGAATGGATTTTTCATTTAAAAACTCCTCTACCACGAATGCTCACCCGTTCTTCGTCCATTCTCCGAAAAATGAAAAGGATGAAAAGGTACGAAGAAGATTTATTATATTAACAAACATCCTTTTGATAAGCATTATTTTATTTCTTATTAAATTATGTCAATATACATAATGTAGATATACATAAAATTCAAGTGAATTCTGATCTCATAAACTCTCTTTTTCTATTTTAGTACCCGTAAGAACCCAAGGTGTTGTTAAAAAGAATTATTAAAATTTATATCAACTTTTTATTCTACAACCTTTCTCAAATATTGTCCAGTATAAGACTTCTTGTTTAATGCCACTTCCTTTGGCGTGCCAGTAGTTACAATTTTTCCTCCTTCATCTCCACCCTCTGGGCCCAAATCAATAATATAATCTGCACACTTTATCACATCAAGATTATGTTCAATAACAACTACAGTGTTACCCTTATCCACAAGACTGTTTAGAACTGCAATTAATTTTTTTATGTCATGAAAGTGTAAGCCTGTCGTAGGTTCATCTAAGATATAAAGAGTTTTTCCAGTACTTGTTTTGCTTAATTCACGAGATAGTTTTACCCGTTGAGCTTCTCCGCCCGAAAGAGTGGGAGATGGCTGGCCAAGTTTGATATAATCGAGTCCTACTTCACATAATGTTTGTAGTTTTCGTCTTAATGAGGGAATATTTTCAAAGAATTTCAATGCTTCCTGCACATCCATACTAAGCACATCATCTATGTTTTTTCCTTTATATTTAATCTGTAAAGTTTCCTTATTGAACCGTTTTCCTTTGCATACTTCGCAGGTAATGAACACATCAGGGAGAAAGTGCATTTCAATTTGTTTAACTCCGCTTCCGCTGCAGGATTCACATCTCCCGCCTGGAACATTAAAGCTAAAACGACCTGGTTTATAACCACGAACTTTTGCAGCAGGAGTGCTTGCAAATATCTGCCGAATATCATCCAATACTTTTGTGTATGTGGCAGGATTTGAGCGGGGAGTGCGTCCAATCGGGTCTTGAGTGATGTTGATGATTTTATCAATTTTGTAATAGTGTTTTACATCTTGATATTTTCCTTCTTTATGTGAACCCCTATACAGCCGATTCGCAAGAGCAGGATACAAGGTTTGGTTGACTAAAGAGCTTTTTCCTGAACCTGAAACTCCTGTAATACATGTAAAAAGTCCAAGAGGAATTTTTACATCTATATGTTTCAGATTATTCTGAGCTACTTTAGTAATCTTAAGAAAGTCTCCGTTGTTTTCCCGATATTTTTTTGGAGATGGGATGGAAAGCTGATTGCTCAAGTATTTGCCAGTAAGAGAATTTTCATTCTTGATGATATCTTCTAAAGAACCAGAAGCAACGATTTCTCCACCATAAATCCCACCAAGTGGTCCGAAATCAAGAATATAATCTGCACTTTGTATCATTTTAGCATCGTGCTCAACTACTATGACAGTGTTGCCGAGATTTTTTAAACCGATTAACATGTCTATCAAGCGATGGTTATCTCTTTGATGAAGACCAATAGTTGGCTCATCAAGAATATACATTACTCCAACAAGACCGCTGCCAATTTGGCTTGCTAACCTTATTCTTTCAGATTCTCCACCTGAAAGACTTGGTGCACTTCTATTTAGTGTAAGATAATGCAATCCTACATTTATCATAAATTTTAGACGAGCTTTTATCTCTTTAATTAATTCTTCAGCAATAATCTGTTGATTTCCAGTAAGGTGAAGATTTATCATAAATTTTAATATCTCTCTTATTGACATCTTAGAAAGTTCAACTATTGATTTGCTATTGATTTTCACATATCTACTTTCAATGCGGAGTTTTGCCCCTCCGCAATCAGCACAGGGTTTCTCGCTGTAGTAATTGAGATACATCCTTCGCATTGCATCCGATTTTGTTTCTCTAAAGCGTCTCCCTATTGTTGGTATTAAGCCCTCAAAAGGTGTCATAAAATGTCCGGAACTTATCTCACCATCCCAGTCAATTCTGAACTTTTTCCCTCGTGAGCCGTAGAGAATTACATCCTTTGCAGTCTCGCTTAAATTTTTCCACTGTGTAGAGAGTGAGAATTCAAAATCGTCAGCAAGCTGGCGAAGAATGCTATATCTCCAGGACCTTCTTTTCATACCCATTTCACCCCAATAAGCAATAGCACCATCCAGAATTGATTTTGTTTTATCTGGAATAAGTTTATCAATATCTAATTCCATCCGTGTACCAAGTCCGTTACAGGTTTTGCACATGCCAAGAGGACTGTTGAAAGAAAACATTTGTGGCGTTAATTCTGGATAACTGATATTACATTTTGGGCAGGCGTTCTTTTTGCTGATCAGTTGTGTTTTCTTCTCTTTTGGATAATCAATCATCACGATTCCATTTGCAAGTTCCAGAGCAATTTCCATAGAGTCAGCCAATCTGCTTTGAATTCCTTTTTTGATTATTAATCTATCCACTACTACTTCAATATTGTGCTTGCTCTTTTTATCAAGGACTATATTTTCATTAATATCACGGATTATTCCATTAACTCTAACACGAACAAAACCATCTCTTTTAATCCGTTCAAACACATCCTTATGCTCACCTTTTCTTTCCCGAACAAGAGGAGCTAAAATTTGAATACGCGTTCCTTCAGGTAACCCAAGTAAATAATGTATCATCTGATCTGCAGACTGTGAGCTAACTTGTGCACCACATTTATAGCAGTATTGAGTCCCAACTCTTGCATATAATACTCGCAGGTAATCATATATTTCAGTAACAGTACCGACAGTAGAACGCGGGTTATGACTTGCTGCTTTTTGTTCAATTGATACAGCCGGAGAAAGCCCTTCAATGTAATCTACTTTCGGCTTTTCCATCTGACCCAAAAACTGACGAGCATAAGAAGAGAGTGATTCAATATATCTTCGCTGTCCTTCGGCATAAAGTGTATCGAAAGCCAAAGATGATTTGCCAGAGCCACTAACTCCTGTGAACACGATAAATTTATTGCGTGGAAGTGTTACATCAATGTTTTTTAGATTATGCTCACAAGCGCCTTTAATGATGATATTTTTTTTCATTTTATACTAATAGCCAATATATAATGTAAGTTTTTCATCCCATTAATTTTTCGCTTAAATCTTCAACAAAAGGATATCCGTAAACAAAACATTCGGTTCTTTTTTGTTTTACAATATCCCCGATAATTAAAGCAGGGGTTTTAACATTTTTTGTATCTAATTTTTTGAAATATTGCAATCCTTTAAAAAATTGGGAGTTAATTGTCTTACCGGATTTTATTTCTACTGGGGATAGCCCATCTCCAGTTTCAATAATTAAGTCTACCTCGTTTCCAATATTATCTCTAAAATAATACAAATTATTTCGCAATCCCCAATTAAAGCGATACTTAAGAAATTCAATAACAACAAAAGTTTCAAATAGTTCTCCACGAAGTGGATGTGTTTTCAATTGATTGAAATTTTCAATACCAAGCAAGTGTGAAGACAGTCCAACATCAATAAAATAAAGTTTTGGCGATTTAATAATCCTTTTATTATAATTTCTATGAAATGGTTTTAATAGAAAGATGATATAACTTGCTTCCAGTACAGAGATCCACTCTCTTATTGTCTTATGAGAAACCCCAATCTCATTTCCAAGACCGCTCATATTTAATATTTGTCCTGTCCTACCTGCACAAATCTGTAAAAAACGATGGAATTGATGGAGGTTTCGTATATTAAGAAGAGAACGGACATCTCTTTCCAAATAACTTTCCATATAGCTGGAAAGAAATAATTGCGGTCTGATGTTCTGGTCAAAAATTCGTGGATAAAATCCTTTGAACATAACTTCTTCTAAATAGACTGATGTATTTTTGCCATAAAGTTCCGCAAAGGAGAAGGGGAGTAGTTTCAATATACCTGTTCTGCCAGCAAGGGATTGGGTGATAGAATGCATATATTCAAATTGATTGCTACCTGTAAGGATAAATAAACCGGGTTTACTCTTTTTATCCACAACTGTCTGGATGTAAGATAAAAGTTCTGGCACATGCTGAACTTCATCTATAATAAGACCGTTTTCATATTGTGAAAGCAATCCTCGTGGGTCATCTTCTGCAAATTGGCGCATATCCAAATCTTCTAAAGAGATATAAGCCATATCAGGGAAAGTCATTTTTACAAGTGTTGTTTTCCCAGATTGACGAGGTCCTGTAATTGTAACTACTGGAAAAGAGTGAAACATTTCCAGCAGAATGTTCTGCATAGTTCTTTTAATCACCGAATCTCCTTTTTACATTTTGGAAGTTATGGGTACAATCTGTATAAGCTACTCAGTCTTGTCAAGAATTTTGTTAGTAATTTATTTTAAATTTTTCTGGGGCACATTAGTCGCTTAATGAGTTAAACTTACCAACAAGTTGTCGCAAAATTAATTGATTAAATGACTAATTACTCCTGACCTGTCGAGATGAATTTTTTTTGTCTTTATTTCCTTCTTAGTTCTTTCATTTTTATAATATTGGCTTTACGAACTTTTTATAGCACTTCCCGGACATATTAATCTCATTTTACATTTTGCACAGGCATTCGTTTTACTGAAAAGCTGGGTTTTCTTCTCCTTTGGATAGTCAATCATTACAATTCCGTTTGCGAGTTCTAAAGCAATTTCCATAGAATCAGCAAGTCTGCTTTGAATTCCTTTTTTGATTATTAATCTATCAACCACAACCTCAATATTGTGCTTACTTTTTTTATCAAGAACGATGTTTTCATTAATATCGCGAATGATTCCATTAACTCTAACACGAACAAATCCATCTCTTTTAATCCGTTCAAATACATCCTTATGTTCACCCTTTCTTTCCCGAACAAGAGGAGCTAAAATTTGAATACGCGTTCCTTCAGGTAAACCAAGCAAATAATTTATCATCTGATCTGCAGACTGTGAGCTAACTTGTGCACCACATTTATAGCAGTATTGAGTTCCAACTCTTGCATATAATACACGGAGATAATCGTATATTTCAGTAATAGTGCCGACAGTAGAACGCGGGTTATGACTTGCTGCTTTTTGCTCAATGGATACTGCTGGTGAAAGCCCTTCAATGTAATCAACTTTGGGCTTTTCCATCTGACCCAAAAACTGACGAGCATAAGAAGAGAGTGATTCAATATATCTTCGCTGTCCTTCTGCATAAAGTGTATCGAAAGCCAAAGATGATTTGCCAGAGCCACTAACTCCTGTGAACACGATAAATTTATTGCGTGGAAGTGTTACATCAATGTTTTTTAGATTATGCTCACAAGCGCCTTTAATAATGATATTTTTTTTCATAGTAAATATATACTGCAAAATTTTAATTTTATAGAAACTATTCTTTTATAGAATTAATAAATAATTGTCAAGCACTAAATTGGTTAAATTAGCAATTTGCTGTTTTGTAAAAAAAGATTGTTAATCTGATGCCTTCTACAATTGGATTTACCTCTCCTTATATAGAAAGCAAAATAACATAAGCATGCTAGCAGCAACTATAACATGTATAAATTATGTAACTAATTCTGAATAAGAAAAAAAATAATATATTTTTCGAAGTACAAAATTCAGACCAGTCTTGTGAATTTGTTAATAAGATATGAAAATATAATTATAATATTTAATTGTTTAGTTGTGCAGATTATTATTTAGCCAATTTTCAGCTTCATCTTTTGAGCCAAATATTTTACTAGTATATCTGTTGCTGCCGTCTTGAGAATGAAATACAAAAGAAAATTTTTGTAAACTCTCACCAGAACACAACTCAATCTCACGAATAAAGTTGAGGTTAATCCAATTAAAATCACTTATTTTAATCATTGTGGTTCTTTCCTCCATATTTTTATTGCATATAAAAATATCAGGGAAATAACACGTCAAACTTTTCAATAATTGAGACCATTCATATTAGACAGAAATAAGTTATTTCCAATATCCTTTTATCCAGATCCATCCATGTGGGGTGTTTTGCCAGTAGCCACTTATCCATATACGAACTACAGGAGCTTTTTTCCAACAGCCAGGAGTCCATACATAACAATATTTTGTGCGACTCCATCTCCAGTGCCCAGTAATCCAAACCGCATTAAAGTAGGGTCGTACAGGTTTAATCTCTACAATCAATTCTGGTGGTGGATGCGGAACATAAATTGGATGAAATGCACATGCTTCCAAGAAAGCAAAAGTAACAATCAACAAAATAATTTTATATAGTTTTTTAATTCTTTTCATTAATTGCATTTTTCCTCCACAAATATGTTGGAGCATTTAGTCTGCGTCTGAAGGATAAGTTTATATCTTTAATAAAAGATTAGAACTGTTACTTTATGTGTTCAATCATTAGCACTACTTTTAATCTGATAATGTTACTTTATAAGGAAAAAGCCAGGAATTGGCATTGTAAGACAAAGTGTCATCTTTAAGTGTCTCTCTACTAATCATATCAAAAGCACAATGATGAACCACATTAATTGCTCCAGAAAGATTTGACGGGGCAAACCATACACCTGTGAAAACACCATTGCCTATATAATTAAATATGCGTCTATGATGCTCTATATGTCTTCTCCAGGAATGGAGAAAAACATAATGGCTATCACCAACTGCATAGTTTGTATAGACTGTGAGTGTACATTCTTCTTCAGGGATGAGTGTTATTATATCCTCCTTTGCAAATAGGGCAAGTGGATCATTAAGAAGTGTATCAGGATAACTTGAACAGTTAAGTCTTACACTGTCAATCTGTACTGTATTATTCTCTGAAGTTACTTCTGCACCTGATAATTCTACTAATCTCCACCCTCTTCTATCCTGTGGGTCTTCACTTGGTGAACAAACTCTTTTGAAAATCGCATATCTTTTCGCGTAATCTGTGAAATCCTTTGTATAATGAAGGATAGTATCTGGAGGGACTGAATCGGTTTCAGATGAAAAGAGATGTAAAATTCCTTTGAATGTTCCTGACCATGAAACAAAAGCAGAATCTCCAACTATATAAATGTCAATAAGGATGATTGGGTTAGACAAAATTTGCCTAAACCAGAAGAAGGTATTAATAGGAGAACGACTTCCGAATTTACCACCTGTTGTATCCTCGTCACCATAATGATTTTGAGTATTGAAATATGAGGCGTTTTCTTCCATAAGAAACTGAATTGCCTCCATATCAGTTTCAGGTCCTGGTTCAGTAGTTTTTTCACTACAACCCCATAATGAAAGTCCAAGAATCACTAATAATAAACCTGAAAGTTTAAGAAACTGTTTCATTTGAAACTCCTTTCTTTTTTTGTATTGTGCATAATTAATATCTTAACTTCCTTATAATTTTTTGATATTAGATATAAGATAGAAAGAAAAGTTTAATTTTTTCCATTAAGGAGTTTGATAAGTTGTGACAAGCAAAATTTTTTGAACAGTTTTGATATAGCTAAGATTTGAATCATAAACTACAAATACATCATTGATTTAGACTGATAAAAATTGATTTAGACTGAAGAAATGATTTAAAATTGGCTAACTTTCTAATCAGTTTAAATCATCCGCCAACTGGCGGACAGTCTACATCAATGAAAATTTAGTGACATTTCTTGTATAATCGTTTTCAAGATTTTTGCCTTTGATTTCATATCTGAATCAGATATTTTATCGCTCATAAATGTTTCTCTTGCTTTTCCTATTGCATTGTTGATTACCTCAACTGGCAATACTATACATACCTTACAATAAAAACTCATTGACCTCCCCTCGTTGTAATTATCAAGTAGATTTTCTACCAATACCCTTCTTTCTCTTTGATCCTTTAACCAGCTATCCAATCCTGACTTTTTAATTTCGTCCAGGTTTTGCATTGCTTTTCTGCTCCAATAGTCGGTTCCCCATTTTCTTCTTACATATCTTTCACAGGGATATTCAGCGCATTCTATGCAGGTAATAAAGCCCTTTTTCTTTGCACAACATCTGTAGATGCTGCACCAATCGTGCTGTTCACCTATTCTACAACCAATACATCTGCTCGGTGCTTTTGACTGGTATTTCGTACATAAACCGCAGTATATGCCGCAACAGCCAACTAAACTTTTATCTTTCGCGTTCATTTTACCCCCACACCAATATAAACCTTAAGAAATAAGGCTGATGAAAAAAACTTTGTTTTCTTTGTGAACTTTAGTGTTTATATTATACAAAACGATATATTGGTGTGGGGGTGAACCAACAACATTACGATGATAAACTTTCATTAATACGCTTCCTTAATTGAGCAAAAGCACGCGACCTTAACTTCAGTGCTTTTTCTCTTTTCCTTGCATCCTTTTCAGTTTTATAGGCTTCATAATAAATTAACTCAAAAGGTCTGCGGGATTTCGTAGAAAATACTCGACCTGTGTTATGTTCCCTCATTCTTCGTCTAAGATCATTAGTTGAGCCAATGTAAAGATTCCTATCCTTTTTACTTTTTAAAACATATACATAAAATATAACATCTATCCATTTGTGTGGGGACGAACAGCACTTCCCGGACATATTAATCTCATCTTACATTTTGCACAGGTTCTTTTCCTGCTGATTGCTCCACTGTAAAATGTGATCAAAAGCAGAAGCAATAACACAACTATTTTAGAGACAGCAAATTTTTGAATGATTGAAATAACAATTAAAACAAGAGGAAGAAGTGTTAAAATTCCGTAAGTAATGGGAGCAAGTTTTTGGCCAATACTTGTATTGAATTTTTCAATATTGCCTTTTTTAAAAAATAGAGCAGAAAGTTTACCCCAACCCATACAGCACCATTTGTTGTAATAATAACAATTTATGCAAAGTAATTTTCTTAACATAATCCCAACCATTATAATAGCAAAAGCAAGATAAATCCAGGCTGCCAGCGGAAACAAGAACCAACATCCAATAGTTCCCAGAGCAATCCACAGGAGCATCAGAAGATTGCCCAAAAATATGCCTACTTTAGTGTATTCTTCTAACCCTTGTTTATAAATTTTTATTTCGGTTTTCATTACATTTTTTCCTTCCTTCATATTCTTATAAATTTTCTTTTCCTTTTTGTGAATTGAACAATTTCTGTATATCCAACATCTTTAAGCAATTTTAATGCTTTATCAAAATACTGTCCGATATCTTTTGGTCTATGCGCATCAGAACCAAGTATAACAGGAACTCCTTTATCAAAACACATTTTTATAAGTTTTTTACCTGGATAAATCTCTTTACAAGGTTTTGTTAATCCACTTGTATTAATTTCAACACAAATTCCACTATTTTTAAAAACCTCAGCAGTTTCTTCTAATAAAATACTTATATCTCTTTTAGGTTTGAAACCAAATTTTTTTATAACATCAGGATGACCAATAATATCAAACAATTTAGATTTAGCTGCCATTTGGACTAAATTAAAGTAAACTTTGTATAATTCATCTATATCCCATTTATCATATTCTGAAATATTATCAGGGTGATCAACTGTCCAATCATTTATAAAATGAACGGAACCAATCACATAATCAAAAGGAATGCTATCAATGATTTCTTTAATATTATCCTCATAACCAAGAAAGTAATCCATTTCTATGCCTAATTTGATAACGGCCTTTGAATTTTCTTTCAGATGATTAATTGTTTCTATCATAGAAGAGATATGCGAAAGTTCCATTGCCCAACTCACTTTCTTTAAACATAAATGGTCGGAGAATCCAATTTCATCTATTTTTCTTTTTTGAGCCGTTTTTATATAATCCTTATGATTGCCTTTGCCATCAGAAAGAGTTGTATGTATGTGATAATCCATTATCCATTTATTATTCCCTAAAGATTTTATCATTATTCCTTCTAAATTTTACTAATTTTAAAATATACATGGGTTCACTCTAAAAACTCTTTCCCACGAAAAACACGAAAAAGAAATACCTTGTTTCGTCGTAGCCCGCCTTCCTCCCGAATCTTCGGGATACGGCGGACAGGCCCGCCTTCCATAGTATTACGGCGGACAGGCCCGCCTTCCATAGTATTACGGCGGACAGGCCCGCCTTCCATAGTATTACGGCGGACAGGCTGCGCAAAGGCAAACGGACAATATTGAATTTAAATAAGTTGTTTTTGCGTTTTTCGCGCTTGTCTTGAGGAATAACAAAAGAAATAAAATTTCTTACGGGATTTGGATAACACATAAGGGCAAGTAAAAATTTAAAGTCAAAATCGATTAATTTTTTCATAGCACTTAACTTCGCAAAATAGCAGAAGTTATAAGGATTTAATGACACTTTAATGCGACACCAGTGACATTAAATATAAAAAATTTCGGATAGCATTCCGAGCGTTTGCAAAGTCTCGAAGGGATTTAGCGAAGCGTCGCAAACACGCTGTTGTACGAAGTCGCTGGCACACTTGATACGGCATACCTATAATCTTATCTCTTTTTCTAACCATTCAATATGTTGATGTTTTCTCTTCCAAAAAATATCTTCCCAGATGTAATGAAACGCTAATTTTTCCCATCCTGTATATCGCTTCTTAAAAAATTCCAATATTTCTTTTACAGGGATTAATTTTTCATTAAATATTATCCTTGACATTATCTTTTGTTCCCAGGGTGGAATTGTTTCTAAACTATCAAGAAAGTAGAAATCATCGAAAAGCAAATATTCAATAGAAGCGGGACCAATTCCATAGAGCTTTAACATTTCTTTTTTTATTATTTCTTTAGGTGTTTTTCTTAAAGTGAATTCATTAATTTTTTTATTTACAAACTGCTCTGTAATTTTCGTAAAGAACTTCGCTCTATATCCAACTTTTAAATCTTTTAATTCTTGTTCTGTAGATTTTGCCATATCTTTGGGTTGCCAAAAAGTTGAAAGAATTCGTCCATCAAATTTTACTTTTCCCCCAAATCTATCAAATAGGTTCTCAAGCATTTGAACGCTTCTTCTTACAGTCGCATTTTGCAGCACAAGGTAAATAATTAGAGTTTCATAAAGAGAATTTGCAGCGATTGGTTTCATTCCTCTCCATTTTTTAATAATCGGACCAAGAATATTATCGTTTTTGAATCTCTTACAAAATTCTGATATATCCTGGTCAAAATTAAATCTCCACCGAATTTCAGGAATTAGACTATCTATATAATCTTTTGATAACTCTTTTTGAAAATAGATATTAACCTTAATTTTGGGTTCGTCTACTGTTCCAGTATTTTCAAATATTAATCCTAACTTTTTGCTTTTCCAGATCATTGTTATCCAGTATCTTCCTTTTTCCCAAACATTATCAGAAGATGGGAAATGAGATGACTTATGAAAATTAGCATCAAAATTATATGGTGCTTCTGGAACTAAGATGATAGAAATCTTCTTGTTTAAGACCAATTTTTTTGTCATTTTTCTCATCTAAGAATAATTGCATGTACCTCGTTTATATCCACGGTTACTTGTGCATATCCCTCTATATTAAGATTGCTTCCAAATTATTTTCAGATATACATCCTTATAGATGAATATTTTTTCACATAAATTATAATGTGTATAGAATATCTTTACGAAACAAGCGAAAGCCTAATCCATTTCTGATTCTTTTTCTTAAGGAAGCCAGAGAAAGCGTTTTAAATCTATACGACCATTTTTGTTAAAGATTATTCCTTCATCTTTTAACATTTCTTTTTGAAGTTCATATCCATAACCAAGTTTCAATGAAATACTGCCTTTGCTGTTTACAACTCTGTGCCAGGGAAGATTTTCTTTACGAGAAGATGAATGTAATATATAAGCAACCTGACGAGATGCATAGGAATTACCTGCATAAGATGCAATCTGTCCGTAGGTAGCCACTTTGCCTTCAGGGATGTTTTTTATAATATCTATTACTCTTTGGTAAAAAGATTTACTCATTTTTTAAAACTTATTTTTCTGCATCATGGGATGCAAGTTCCCCAAAAACAAATTGGATTATTTTGCATATTTGCTCCTTGTCAGATATGAAAACTTAAAGAGATATTTTTTTTGTAAAGAATTTTGGGAATGTAGTGAGTTTAAAATTTAGAATATATTGTTTTAATAAGGATAGAATAAATGTGAAAATTCTTATAATAATTATTAGGCACTTAAAAAATGAAACTTACCAACAAGTTGTCGTGAAATTATTTAATTAAATGACTAATTACTCCCGACCTATCGGGACTAATTTCTAATAAAATATCAAAATCCAAAACACAAATTACAAATAAAAAACAATGATCAAAATTTCAAATTCAAAACAAATCGAAGCATTAGATCGTTTGTTATTTCATTATTTGTATTTGTAATTTATTTGTTTTTTGGAATTTGTTTTTTGGAATTCTTGGCTTTATCATTGCCTAATATTTTCCTTTTTGGTTCTGGTTCACCCTTCGTAGTCCAGCCTTCGTAGCCAAAGCTACTTCGGCGGAGTAGGCTACTACGGAGAACGGGCTTGTCCAGATTAGGAGTAAGTTACAATATAAACTAGTATAATATTTTCATTAATTGGTTTTTATTAAAGAATATATTTTGTTAAATCCTCGTCGGTAATAATTTTTTGTAGAATTTTACTTACATCCTCTTTAGTAACTTTTATTTTATTGCATTCAGGGTCAGGAAGTTCATATAGGTATTTTTCGAGAAGAATTGTCATAATTGTATGGAGTCTTCGAGCTCCTATATCTTCCATTTTAGTATTTGCCATTGCAGCATAATTTGAAATTTCTTTGATTGCACCTTTAGTAAAAGTTATATCCACACCTTCAGTTTTCATCAAAGCAGTATATTGTTTTATAAGTGCATTTTTAGGCAATATTAAAATTTTTGCAAAATCCTCTTTTGTAAGACTTTGTAATTCTACTCTTATTGGAAATCTTCCTTGCAGTTCAGGTATCAGGTCAGAAGGTTTAGAGACATGAAAGGCTCCTGAAGCTATAAAAAGAACATGTGTAGTGTCTACCATTCCATATTTAGTAGGCACATTTGTTCCTTCAATAATAGGCAGGAGGTCTCTTTGCACGCCTTCTCTGGAAACATCAGGACCTGATTTTGATTTTTCGCCAGCTATTTTATCAATCTCATCGAGAAAAACAATTCCATTTTCCTCAACTCTGTTAATAGCAGTTTCTTTTACTTCGTTCATATCAACCAATTTTCTGGATTCATTATAGAATAGGAAATCTAAAGCTTCGTTTACTTTCATCTCTTTTCGTTTACCTATCTGCCCGGGCATAAATCCTGCTAATATTTCACCCATATTTATGTCAAAACTGTCCAATCCCATGCTTGAGAAGATTTCAACTCTTGGTTCAGGCAATTCATCAATTTTAACTTCTACAATCCTTTCATCCAGAGAGCCTTTATGAAGCATTTTTCGGAGTTTTTCTCTGGTTTGATTTTGTTTACTTTTTACCTCTTCATATTCCAATCTTTCTTGACGCTTCTGTTCGTATGTTAGGTTTGCTTTTCTTCTTCTTTTGATAGGTGGAAACAGGAGGTCAAGCACTCTTTCTTCAGCCCGTTTTTTTGCTTGCTCTTCTACAGCACTAATCATCTCTTCTCTTACTTGACTTACTGCAAGGTTAACAAGTTCACGGATGATTGATTCTACATCTCTGCCAACATAACCCACTTCTGTAAACTTTGATGCCTCAATTTTGATGAATGGAGCATTTACAAGGTTTGAAAGTCGTCTTGAAATTTCTGTTTTGCCAACACCTGTAGGTCCAATTAGAATGATATTGTTAGGTAAGATTTCATCACGTAAATCTTCAGGAACATTTTGTCGTCGCCAGCGATTACGAAGAGCTATTGCAACTGCTTTTTTGGCTTTATCCTGACTAATGATATATTTGTTTAGTTCTTTTACAATTTGTTTAGGTGTAAGTTCTTTCATTTCCATAATTATAGTTCCTCAATAACTCTATTAGTATTGGTGTAGATACAAATATTTGCTGCAATTTCTAGTGATTTTTCTACTATTTCTTTTGGTGAAAGATTTTTATTTTTGATTAGCACTAATGCTGCAGCTTTTGCATAAGGACCACCTGAACCAATAGCAGCAATATTGTTATCTGGTTCAATAACATCACCATTTCCGGAGATTATAAGCAGATTTTTTTTATCGCCAACAATTATCATAGCTTCGAGACGTCTTAATATTTTATCAGTTCTCCAATCTTTTGCCAATTCTACTGCTGAACGCATCAAATTACCCTTAAATTGTTTTAGTTTAACTTCAAATCTTTCAAAAAGAGTTAAAGCATCAGCAGTTGCACCAGCAAAGCCAGCAATTACTTTTCCATCATATAAAGTCCGTACTTTATGTGCATGAGATTTGAATATCGTCTCTCCATGTGTTATCTGTCCATCTCCACCAATTGCTACTTTATTTCCTTTTTTCACTCCTATAATACTCGTTCCTTTAATCATTTTGGTTTGCCTTGTTTTCTTTTTGTTTTTCTTTTAAGTATTTTTTGTAGATTTTATCAACTTCTTGTCCACTTAAAGTTTCTTTCTGAAGCAAAGCTTCAGCTAAAATATTTAATAAATTTTTATTTTCAGTTAAGATTTTTTTACATAACTGATAACCCTCTTCAATAAATTTTTTTATTTCTTGGTCAATAAGGTTTGCAATATTTTCGCTGTAGTTTTCTTGCCTGCCGAATTCCTTGCCAAGGAAAATACTTTCTTCTCTTTCGCCAACGGTCATAGGTCCAATTTTATCACTCATACCCCATTCACAAACCATTTTTCTTGCAAGTTCAGTGACTTTTTTGAGATCATCTCCTGCACCTGTAGTAGGTTCACCTCCAGAAATTTCATCTGCAGCTCTTCCTCCTAACAGATGTGCAATTTTTGTCTGGCAATAACTTTTTGAGTAGGTATGACGGTCATCAATTGGCAGGAGATGTGTGGAACCAAGTGAGCGTCCACGAGGTATAATTGTAACTTTGTGTATTGGATCACTACCTGGGATAAATTTAGCGACCAAGACATGTCCGGATTCATGAAATGCGGAATTTCTTTTTTCTGTCTCAGTAAGCATGAGACTTCTTCTTTCTTTACCCATAATAACTTTATCTTTAGCATTTTCAAAATCATCCATTTGAACTGCCTTATGTCCTATACGAGCTCCCCACAAGCATGCTTCATTAACTAAATTAGCTAAGTCTGCACCAGAAAATCCAGGAGTACTTTTAGCAATTACTGATAAGTCTACCTTTTTGTCAAGAGGAACTTTTCTGACATGAACTTTTAATATTCCTTCTCTACCTCTCAAGTCTGGTCTATCAACAACAACCTGTCTATCAAATCTTCCCGGACGAAGAAGGGCTGGATCAAGAATATCTGGACGATTTGTGGCGGCAATAATAATAACACTTTCATTTGGTTCGAACCCATCCATTTCTACTAAAAGTTGATTTAATGTCTGTTCTCTTTCGTCATGACCGCCACCAAAACCTGCTCCACGATGTCTGCCAACTGCATCGAGTTCATCTATAAAGATAATAGAAGGTGCATTTTTTTTACCTTGATTGAAGAGGTCTCTGACACGGGATGCACCAACACCTACAAACATTTCAACAAAGTCCGAACCACTTATATTGAAGAAAGGAACTTTTGCTTCACCTGCTACAGCTTTTGCAAGTAGAGTTTTTCCTGTTCCCGGAGGACCAAGAAGTATAACTCCTTTGGGAATTCTACCACCAAGTTTTTGAAATTTTTTAGGCTCTTTCAGGAAGTCTATAATTTCTTCTAATTCTTCTTTGGCTTCATCAACTCCAGCAACATCTTTGAATGTAACATTTGAACGATTTCCAGTAAGCAATTTTGCACGACTTTTTCCAAAACTAAATACTTTGCCGGCACCTCCTTGCATTGATCTCATTATAAATATCCAGAAACCTATAAATAGAATGAATGGTAACCAGTAGGACAATAAAGTAGAAAAGATTGAAGGTTTTTTCGAAATTATCATAATTTCTTTATGTTTTTCGGCAATTTCCTTAACTAAATCTGGATCTTCAAAAGGTATATTTGTCCGTCTTTTAATATTTCCAATTGTATAATTTATATCCTTACCGCTAAATATGATTTCATTAACAGCACCAGATTCTATATCTTTCATAAATTCTGAGTAAGATACATCAAGGATCTGACCGCCACCGGAAAAAAATTGGAAAAAGGCAACAACCGCAAGTATTATAATTAGCCAGACTAATAACGAACCACCCTTCGGAGGTTTAAATGGGAATTTATTTTTTTTTTCGTCTCTTTTTTGAGGATTTCTGTTATTCATTATTGGTAAACCTCCTTTTTCAAAATACCAATAAAAGGTAAGTTTCTATACTTTTCTTTATAATCAAGACCATATCCAACAATAAATTCATTTGGCACAGTAAATCCTTTATAGTCAATTTTTATATCTTGTTTATGAGCTTCAGCTTTATCAAGAAGTACACAAATTTTTATTGAATTAGGATTTTTATTTTTTAATAAATTCATAATATATTTAAGTGAAAGACCTGTATCAATAATATCTTCAACTAAAATAATATCTCTACCAGAAATGTCATAATTACAATCTTTTGTTAATTTGATAATACCTGAGCTTTTGGTAGAACTTCCATAGCTTGCAACACCAAGGAATTCTATCTCTATTGGAATATTAATATTGTGCATTAAATCTACAAGAAAGATCACTCCACCTTTAAGAATACTAATTAGAATAGGCACTTTTCCTTTGTAATCTCTTGAGATTTGAGCACCTAATTCTTTTATTTTCTTCTGTATAGTATCTTTTGAAATTAGAATTTTTTCAATATCATTTCTCATGTTTTCCTCAAAAGTTTTCTCATCAACTTCTATTGTTAGAATATAATCCTAAATATTATTTGTCAAACCTTATTTGTTAATTCTTTTTGCTTTTCGATAGTCTTTCAACCTTTTCATACTTTTAATTCTTAAAACTCGTTTCGTTTGCGATGTGAATTTTACATTCTCACTAATTCGGATACCAGCTACCCATATAATTTGATTTTGATCTTCAACGATGATAATTTTATCTCTTTCAAATCTTGGTATTTTCGAATCAATGAAAAAGGTTTTAAGTTTTTTTAGATTGTGCATACCTAACGGTGTAAATCTATCACCTGGTTGACGATATCTAATTGTAAGTGGAAACTTCAATTTATCTAAATCAACATAGCATGTATTTTTTTGTGTAAATTTATAGCCATGAATCGGAATCGATTTCAGTTCTGAGATAGAAATATAATGGTCCTTAAAAAGAATTCTGCGTGATGTTCTATTAATTTGTCTGCTATAATCATTAAATTCAAAGACAGGAGGAGATTTGGAGAATGTTAGAAATTGTTTGTCTTTTATTGCAAAGATTCCTTTGGGTAATTGAATATATTTACCTTCAGTACTTCTTATTAAATTGGAAATTGCATCAAAATGAACTGAGAAAAAATCTTGTTCTGAACCTGTTATAAATCCAAAAATCTTTCTTGCTATATAAAAAAGAATAATATTTTTGTTTTTTAGTTTGTCTAAATTCAGGATAAAATGATCTTTATCTGTTTTTTTTACTATTTCTGGGAATACTTCTTCGCAATATGCTTGCAGAAATGAATCTGTTTGTTGGAAAATATTGGCACTTTCAGACATTTTTTCTACAACTTTTGGATTTAATGATTTTTCAATTTCAGGGATAATTTGATGTCGGATTTTGTTACGGTCAAAAATAAGGTTTAAATTAGAAGAATCTTCTGAGAATTCGATATTATTCTGGTTTGCGAATTCAGTAATTTCATTTCTTGTGAAAATTAGTAAAGGGCGAATAATATCCTTTGATTTTGGGATTATACCCTTCATTCCACCAACTCCACAACCACGAAAGAGATTGAGAAGAAGAGTTTCTGCTTGATCATTTTTATTATGACCTAATGCGATTTTTTGAAATTCATATTTTTGTAAAAGATCTCTGAAAATACTAATCCGAATGTTTCTTGCTTTGTTTTCTAAATTGGATTTCTCATTAATTTCTACATGATGGGTAACGAGCGGGATCCCCCATTTATAACAAAGATTTTTTACAAATTTTTCATTTTCGTCAGATTCTTCTCCACGAAGATTATAATTAATATGAACAGCCAGAGTAGTTAGATTATATTCAGCAGAGATTTTTTTTATAAGATAGAGTAAGATAGTGGAATCTATTCCTCCAGAGACTGCAATAATAATCTTATCATCCCATTGGATTAAATTCTTTTGTTTAATAAATTTTTGAAATCCTCTCAGGATGTTTTTTAGTGATTTCATGTTTTTTATATCTTTTGCTTTTTTAAATTTTGCGTGCAATTTGCATGCAATTTGCGTGCAATTCGTAATAAATAAATTATCATTTCAGGATATATTTTATAGCTCTTCCTATACCTATTCTTTCTATTAATCTATAGCTTTCCAACAAACTTAAATCATAATTTGCGGTTCGTAAAGATACTTTGAAATTCTTAACATATTGTGAACGCGAAATGTATAATATAAATGAAATATTGCCAGAAGTGTTGGGCAAATAAATTATATTTACGAATTAAATCCTCTCTCAAACGCTTTCTTATTTATCTCCATAATTTTTGGCGGCAATTTTTTTACTTTCATCCAATCAACTATAACTTTAGTCCAGATATTTTTATTTATACCTAAATATTGTGCTAATACACCAAGTAAGATGATATTCACAGCTTTATCGCTTCCCAAATCTTTTGCAATTTTTATAGCATTAATAGAAACAGTGTCGATTCCATTATCTTTTGCAATTTTCTCAGGGTTTTCAGGATATTTTGCACCTCCAATAGTAACAGTAAGCGGTATGATTTTCTGTGTATTCCGAATTAGTTTTCCTTTTTGAGAGAGATATTCCAGATAGCGAAGTCCTTCTATACTTTCAAAAGATAGAATGAAATCTGCTTCTCCTTTTTTGATAAGTGGCGAATAAACCTTTTTGCCAGCCCGAACATGACTTTCTACACTTCCACCTCGCTGTGACATGCCATGTATCTCACTTTTTTTAACATCATATCCAGCTTTTATTAGCACTTCAGAAAGTATCTCACTTGCAAGTAAAATTCCCTGTCCGCCAACTCCACAAATCAAAACATTAATATTGTTTTTTCTCATTTTTTATATCCTTCAAAATTTTTGCCACCGAAACACCCCGATACAGTCATTCTTCCTTACGGGGCAGGCAGAGAACACAGAGAGTATTTTCATTTTATAATATATGTTTACTCTTTGTGTCTTGGTATCCATTCTCCGTAGCAGTAAGACTGCTACTGCGAAGGATGAACCTTCGTGGCTAAATACTGACTATCTTTCTACTTCTATAATTGCATCAAATGGGCAAACTTGTGCACAAACTGTACATCCCAGACAGAACATTGGGTCAATTACTGTTTTGCCATCTTCATCCTTGTATATGGCTGGACAACCTACTTTCAAACAAGCACTGCAGGTGACTTTACATTTTTCTGAATCAACTTCAAATAATTTCCATTTTTTATCTTTTGATTCAATAAAAATGCAGGGTCCTTGAGTGATAATTACCGACGGCTCACTTTTTGCAAGTTCTTCTTTGAAAACCTTCATAAGTTCCTTAGTATCAAAGGCACTTATAGAACGGATATTTTCTTTTTTAACTCCACAGGTTTCAACCAATTTAACTAAATCCAATTTATGTGTTTTTTTACCCATCAGTGTTTTTCCCGTTCCGGGATGGTCCTGATGTCCTGTCATTGCTGTGATGCTATTGTCCATAATGCACACAGTTGATATACCTTTATTATAAACAACATTGATCAGTTCGGTAATACCCGAATGTATAAAGGTTGAGTCTCCAATAACAGCTACAACTTTTCCAGTAGGGTCATCTTCCATTGCTCTTTCAATTCCATAAGCACTTCCGATGCTTGCTCCCATACAAACACAGGTATGAATTGCATTAAATGGTGGTAAACCACCAAGAGTATAACACCCAATATCACCTGTCACATGAACATTTAGTTTACTAAGTATATAGAAAACAGCTCTATGCGGACATCCGGGGCATAATACAGGTGGTCGGGAAGGTAAGTTTTCAACTTTGATTTCCTTAAAAGATTTTTTGTTTAACAGGCTTTCTTCAACTACATTTGTATTGAATTCATAAGTAATTGGAAGTTTATCTTTGCCGATTACTTTAATTCCCATAGCTCGAATTTGCTCTTCGAGAAATGGCTCCAGTTCTTCAATCACATAAAGATTTTCCACTTTTTCTGCAAATTCTTTGATAAGTTTTTTTGGCATTGGAAAGGAAAGTCCCAATTTAATATATGAAGCATCTGAAAACACCTCTTTTGCATACTGATATGCAATACAGCTTGTAATTATTCCTATTCTTGTGTCATTTATTTCCAGTTTATTCAATGGACAATCATATCCATATTTTTCCAGTTTTTTCAATCTTTCTTCAACTTTTAGATGCAATTTTCTGGCGTTTGCAGGTAGAATCACATATTTTTGAAAATTTCTTGTAAAGCCTTTTGATTTTTTCTCTTTTCTTTTTCCAAATTCAACAATACTTTTTGAATGACAGATTCTGGTTGTCATTCTAAACAGGACAGGTGTATCGAATTTTTCGCTGATTTCATAAGCTAAAATCATAAAGTCTTTAGCTTCCTGACTGTCAGAGGGTTCAATGCACGGGATTTTTGCTGCTCGGGCATAATGCCGATTATCTTGCTCATTTTGAGATGAATGCATGCTTGGTTCATCAGCAGTGATTATAACAAGTCCACCATTTGAACCAATATATGCCATACTGAAAAGCGGGTCAGCTGCAACATTTAAGCCCACATGTTTCATAGCTGCTACTGAGCGAACTCCACCCATAGCAGCACCAGCAGCAGCTTCAACAGCCACTTTTTCATTGGGAGCCCATTCGCAATAGACATCATCTTTGTATTGGACTACATTTTCCAGAATTTCTGTGCTTGGTGTGCCCGGATATGCAGAAGCAAATTTTACACCTGCTTCATAAATTCCTCTTGCAACAGCTTCATTTCCAGAAAGTAGTTTTTTCATTGTATCCTCTGCCTAATTTATTTTTTTTCAATAAAAATAATGTTTAAACTTTATGTCAATAAAAGTTGGAAATGTAAGATTGATATAAATAAAAAAATCCCGTCCTGAGTATCTTTATTAGAACGGGTCTTTGTTTTTTGAGCAATAAATTTAACCGCAAAGTTCGCAGAGTAGACACAAAGGACACAAAGAATATAAAATAACTCGGTGGACTTTGCGCCTTCTTTGCGTTCTCTGCGGTTAGTTGCAGTTTACAGCGCTATGGATTACCAATGTTTATATTCTACCTTTCAAACACAGAAGGTGGACAAAACTCCTCTATCTTATGAATAATTATTTCTGCCTGAGCTTCTATTTCAGGCTGAGTATAGTAGTTAGTATCTATGACCAATACTTGGGTTATTTTCTTTGCACGAGGGATCCACTTCTCATAAGCATGATTTAACTCCCCAAGATATTCAGGGGGAATAGTTTTTTCGCTTTCTCTTCCTCGTTGTTTAATCCGTAAAAGCAGTTCATCTAAACTTGCACGAAGATATACAATCAGGTTCGGCACACGAAGGTAATAAGTCATATTTTTGAAAAGTTCTTGATAATTATTGAAATCTCGTTCATTCATAAATCCTTGCTTATGCAAAGTGCGAGCAAAAATCTCAGCATCCTCATAAATTGTACTGTCCTGAACGCAGGAGATATTATTTTCAAAAATCATTTTTTGTATTTCAAACCTTTTAGAAAGGAAATATACTTGAAGGTGAAAGCTCCATCTGCTCATATCTTTGTAGAAATCATCAAGATATGGATTTTCAATAACCGGTTCGTAAAATGCTTGCCAACCAAGTTTTTCACTTATAAGTTTTGTCATAGTTGTTTTACCAACGCCTATGTTTCCTGCAATTGCTATGAAATAGTTATTCATACTTCCTCAATTTGATTGCCACGAAGACACTTCATGCCAGAGGCAGATCCGCTTTAGGCGGAAAGGCACAAAGGAAATTTATTATTTTTATTCTCAATTTACTAATTTACCAGTTCCGTAAAGAAAACGAGCTAGGAACCTCGTTCTACATTTACAGACAAATTCTAATTAACTAATTTTTCTAATTTACCAGTTTACTAATTTACTAATTCACTAATTTACTAATACCCAAACTCTTTTAAGATTCGTTCCTTCTTCCTCCAGTTTTTACGAACTTTTATCCAGAGATGCAATTTCACTTTTTTATTAATTAAATAACGAATATCGCGTTCAGCAACCTGGCGGATTTTTTTTATCACCTGTCCACCTGAGCCAATAATTATCTTTTTCTGAGAATTAGTCTCAACATAGATATTTGCGAAAATCTCTGCTTTATCTTCGGATTCAGAGAATTGTTCAATAGTTACAGCAGTAGAATATGGCAGTTCTTGTTTAAGCATCTGGAAAACTTTTTCTCTGATTATCTCTTTTGTAAAAAATCTCATAGATTGAGTTGATAAATCGTCTTTGGGATAGTATGGAGGGTGGTAAGGAAGAAAATTGATAATTTCATTTTTAAGATTTGATATATTAATCCCATCTTTAACTGAAATAAAATATTGCCTTTCAAATTCAAATTTTTCAATGGTAATATTTGCTTTCTCAATAGTATTATTTTCTGCTAAATCAATTTTGTTGATAACAGCAATTCTGGGGAGTTTAATTCTTTTAGTAAGTTCACAAACTTGATTATCATATTCAGTTGGGAAAGTTACTATATCACTTATAAAGATTATAACATCCACATCTTTCAGTGAATTTAAGATGGACTTTTGCATTTTTTCCTGAAGTAAATATCTTGGTTTCAGAAAACCGGGAGTATCAATAAAAACAATCTGGTAATCTTTTTCTGTGAGAATTCCTAAAATGTTCTGTCTTGTTGTTTGAGGTTTGGATGTAATAATTGATAATTTCTGATCCAAAAAAGCATTCATTAAACTTGATTTGCCAACATTAGGTTTTCCAATTATAGAAACAAAGCCAGCTTTGAAATTATCGTTATCAGACATTTCTACAGATTTTATAAATCATCAATTCAAGAATTATTTTCTTTTTTATACTTACAGATTTAAGCTGATGGTCGGTGTCTAATAGAATATGAAAAATTTTGGGGAAATCATTTATTTGAAATTTTAAAGCTTTATTAATCAAATCTTGAGCTTGATAAAAACCTGTCAAATTACTCTCAATCTCTCTCACATTTTGCTTATTCTGGTATCGTAAAATTGTTATCTTCCAAAGAGTTTTGAAAAACCTTGTTAGCATGATTATTATCAAGACAGGTTGGTATCCATTTGCAATTAAATTTTCTAAGATTTTAATTGATATTTTAATATCTCTTTTAGCAAGAGCACTTTGAAGTTCATAAATTGAATTTTCCTTATAAATTCCAATACACTTATTAATGTCATCTATTTTAATTCTATTCTTGTCAGACAGGAAGAGGAGTAATTTTTGTAATTCGTTATTTAGTTCTTGATAGTTCAAACCAATATAATCAACCATAAGTTTTAGAGCATCTCTGGAAAATAATTTATTATTTTTTCGTGCTTCTGTTAGCAGGAACTGTGCAGCATCATTTTCATTATAAGGATGATAAAAATAGTATGTTTGCACTTTTTTTAATAAGTTTGCATAAATACCTGTTCTAAAATTGACTTTTCCAGTTTCAATAACAAGAACAGATTCACGGATAGGATGCTCAACATAGTTTATAATCTTATTCTTATCTGATATATGAAGTGCATGGAAATTTCGTAAAATAACTAATTTTTTTTCGCTGAGAATGGGAGGGGTTCTAAGTGCTTCCAATATTTGTATTGATTTTGCTTCTTCACCAAAGAAAACCGAAAAATTGAAATCTTCATACTTTTTTGAGACAATCTTCTTTTGAAGTAATTCAAAAGCTTTATCTTTTAAAAAGCTTTCCTCTTCTGTTAAAAAGTAAACTTGATGTATTTTCCCGGCATTTAATTCATTTAATAGGTCAAAGTATTTAAGCTTTCTTTTCATCTGAAAATCTCTTCGCCACAAAGGCACAAAGACACAAAGAAAAAAATTAAAAACATGATTAATTCAACAACTCTAATGTAATTTTCATGCTCCTTTGTGTCCCGATTTTTTTCGGGACATGAATGTTTCATATGTAAATCCTTTTTTAGCCACGAACAACACGAACTGACACGAACAAAATCTTATTCATAAAATTGAACCTTTTTCAATTATTTACCCTGTGGAATAAAATCAAAGATTTTAATGCAAAGCATTATTCCACAGGGTGAATAATTTTTATGATCCTTTGTCCCGATTCACCCTTCGCAGTGCTACGGAGAACGGGTATATCGGGATGTATGTTTCATATTTACTATTTTAAATCGTCCCTGTAGAAATATGCTTCACTTCGTTTCGCATTTCACAGGGCAGGCAATCTTCAATCTTCAATCTTCAATCGTCAATTGTCAATACTTTTGGAAGTTTTTTGAGCTTTTGCTATATCATAACCCATAATTTCCTTGATTTGGTGTAAATTGGGTAAATCCTGTATGTCATTTATCCCAAAAAATTTTAAGAACTTATCCGTTGTTCCGTATAATATTGGTCTTCCCAATCCTTTTAATCTTCCGGCAATTTTAATTAATTTTACTTCTAATAAATTATGTAAATGATATTGAGAATTTACTCCTCTTATAGCATCAACTTTTGCACGAGTTACAGGTTGATTGTATGCAACAATAGCTAAAACCTCCATTGCTGAATTTGATATATTGATTTTTTTCTGGTCTTTGTAAAGCTTTTCTATAATCGTATAGAATTCTTTATTGGTTGCAAATTGATAACCACCTGCAACTTTTCTAATACAGAATGAACGCCCTGTTTCTTGATATGATTCATTCAATTCTGAAATAATTGTTTCAATAACTTCCAAATCCTCAATATTTGCATAATTTGCAATATCTTCAAGGGGAATTGGTTTATCTGAAGCAAATATTAATACTTCTACTGCTTTTTTAAAATCCATTTATAACATCACGAATATTGTTATCAACCCAACTATCCAGCAATAAATAGAGAAGTAGAACAATCTGGCTTTTTTAATTAGTTTTATTAAAATTGCAATGGCAAAATAACCTACTATTGCTGCAATGATTCCTGCTATTAAATAAGAGAACCATAAACCATCTGAGCGTGCAACTTGATTTAATTCTTTTAATTTCAAAAGCCCTGTTCCTAATATTGCAGGTATTGAGAGTAAGAAAGAAAATTTTGTTGCAAGTTCTCTTTTCATACCTGAAAAAATACCTGCTGTAATTGTAGCACCCGAACGTGAAATGCCTGGAATGATTGCAATGCTTTGTGCGAAACCAATAAGAAGTGACGCGGGTACATTCAATTTATCTCTTTTATTATTTTTTATCTTATCAGAAATAAATAATATCAATCCTGTGACAAGGAGCATTATGCCTACTAAAAATAAGTTATCAAAAAGGGATTCCAAAATGTCCTTGAAAGTGAAACCAATAACTGCCGTAACCAAAGAAGCTATTATTAAAAAGAGCAGAAGATGTTGGTAAGATTTGATTTCTGTGGTTCTGTTCTTTTTCCAATTAAAGATGGCGATAATAAGTTTTACAACATCCTTCCTGAAATAGATAATAACAGCCAGAAGTGTAGCAATATGAACAACAACCTCAAAAATTATCCCGGGTTCATTAAAATTTAATAATTTTTGGAATATGACCAGATGACCAGAACTGCTTACAGGAAGGAATTCTGTTAAGCCCTGAATTATTCCTAAAATGATGGAATTTAATAAGTTCACAATAAATATTCCTCTGGCAAGACAATGTCAGAAATTGGCACAAGTTTGAAGTTTTTGTCTTCGATGTTTCTGAGGATTTGTTTCAGTTCTTCCAGACTTTTCGGGGTGCAATGGCTTATAACAACGATTTCATTTTGTGATTTTGCAAGCTCCAACAATCTATTTGTCTTTGCTGTTACCCTATCTGGAAAGGTTCCTGTATCTAAAAATGAATCTATTATATAAGTAGGAATATCCATCTCTTGAGCTAATTCATAACCAACCGTTTTTGGGGTAGTCCTACTATCAACAAAAAATAATCCTTTTTCTTTTAGAATATCCATTATAGGAATCAGAACATTTTTATGTTGCATAGCAAGAGATCCCATGTGATTATTGGCACCAATACATAGAGGTAAATTCTTGATATATTTTTTCACTCTTTTTTTGATTTCCTTTTCTGATAGATTTACAAAAATCGCGTTTTTTCCGGGATCATTTTGAGGATAACTGATGGGTTCCATTGGCATATGAATCATTGTTTCTCGTCCCTGATTATAGCCTTTTTGCATAACTTCTTGACTATGGGGAAGTTCTGGTAATATTGAAAAATTTATATTCTTATCAAGTGCAAGAAATTCTTGTAATAATTCACCAGAGAAGTATCCAAAATCATCAATTATTATTGATAATTTTGTTATCTTTTCATATAACTTATTTAAATCATTTTTTATTTTTAAAATAAAATATTTTTTTTCTTTTGGGTCATATAATTTAATTTCAATTGAGTTTCCATCATTACTCTCGTAAACAGTTATGACCTGACCGCCTACCTCTTCTATTTTATCAGTTATGAATATATTTGCAATAGTTAAGCTTAGCTGATTAGAATCAATAATAATTTCTTTTATAATAGTGTTTCCTTTTGTATGGGTTTTAACAAAATCATCAGGAATCTCTAACCTTTGAAGAGCGTAGTTTATCGCAGACTCGACTGGAGATTTTGTAATTTTTTCAACCTCTATTTGTTCAGGCTCTTCCTGGATAATAAGAACAGATTCTTTCTTTTTGCGTTGAGAAGTTGTAACAATTAACTGCCATATAAAAAAAGCAACAATTACGATTGAAGCAATTATTAGAAAATTTTTAAATGAGGTTTTACTTTTTTTGCTTTTCTTTTTGGATTTTTTTTTATAATTTCTTCTTGTTCTATTTACCATAATTTCTCTTTCCGAATATTATATTCTGAATAATCAAACATATAAAATATTTGTCAAAATTATTGACAAAGAATTTTTATTAAATTGTCTTTCACTATCAAAATATTTATAGGAAAAGATGTGAAAGTACACCAAGAAGTAAAAGGTGAAATATGGTCATTTATGCATCCTCTTAATTTTAACAAAATGCGTTCTGCAAAATATGGGAAATTCACCTAACTTGTCATTGCGAAGCAAGCCATAGTCAGAAATGAAGTGAAATTACTTATTTTGCAGATCTCATATAATTTTAAAATAATGGAGAAGATATGATAGAAATCCGTATGCATGGTCGTGGAGGTCAGGGAGCTGTAAAAGCTTCAATAGTTTTAGCAGAAGCGGCATTTCAGGGGGGTAAATATGTTCAGGCATTTCCAAGATTCGGTGTTGAAAGAAGAGGGGCACCAGTAGAAGCATTCACAAGAATTGATGACAAACCTGTGCAGATTCGGTCTCAAATCTACTATCCAGATGGCGTAATTGTGTTAGACCCGACTTTAATTGAAGTGGTTGATGTCACAAAAGGACTGAAAAAAGGGGGTTGGATATTAATCAATTCTGATAAAAAACCAGAGGATTACGATTTCGGTGCAGATTATAAAGTCCATACAATAGATGCTACAAATATAGCAATTGTAAATCATCTTGGCTCACGAGCAGCACCAATTGTAAATACTGCCATAGTAGGCGCTTTTGCAAAAATCACTGGATTGGTTGAAATGGATGATGTTGAAAAGGGAATTGATTCTGCTATCCCAAGAATGAAAGAAGAAAACAAAAAAGCTGCTCGCCAGGCGTATGATTCTATTCACAAATAGTTTATGGAAAAATAACCGCTAATAGACGCTAATATTCGCTAATAATTCAGATTTTTATCAATTATTCGCGTCCTTTTGCGTAAATTCGCGGTTAAGAGGGTGGAATAGAATAAGGTGTATATTTGTTTTTCACATATTACTATTAAGCAGCTATTTATGTATTAGATGTTAATATGTTATTTTATTCCACCCCCTAAATAAATTTAAAGAAAGGAAGTCAAAATGGTTATAAAATTTAGAACTGATGGTAAAGAGGTTAAGATCGTCGGGGAAAAGGATATGCCACCTATGGCAGCTTCTCTTGGTCTTATGACCTGGAACAAAACAGGAAGTTGGCGGAATCTCCGTCCTGTGATTGATTATGATAAATGTATTGATTGTTTTATATGTTGGAAATTCTGCCCCGAACCAGCCATCCTTATTGTTGATGAAAGACCTGTCATTGATTATGATTATTGTAAGGGTTGTATGTTATGTGCAGAAGAATGTCCAAAGGATGCTATCAGTACAGAAGTGGAGGGAAAATGAAAAAAACAATGATGGGAAATTATGCTGCTTCCTGGGGAGCGCAACTTGCGAGAGTTCAGGTAATTGCCGCATATCCAATTACACCCCAGACATTAATTGTCGAAAAATTATCAGAGATTGTAGCAGATGGTGATCTTGATGCAGAATTTATTAAAGTAGAATCAGAACATTCCGCAATGTCTGGATGTATCGGTGCTTCTGCTGCTGGTGCAAGAGCCTATACTGCAACAAGTGCCCAGGGATTAGCACTAATGCATGAGATGTTACATTGGGCAGCTCTGGCTCGTCTACCAATTGTATTGACAAATGTTAATCGTGCAATGGCTCCCGGATGGTCCATTTGGGCTGACCAGAATGATAGTTTATCACAACGAGATACTGGTTTGATGCACATATTCGCTTCCAGTTCGCAGGATATTCTGGATTCAACCATTCTCGGCTATAAAGTGAGTGAGCAGGTGCTTCTGCCAACATTAATTTCTTTTGATGCATTCTTCCTTTCACATACAGTAGAAGTAGTGGATATGCCACCAATTGAAGATGTTGATAAATTCCTTCCTCCATATAATCCAGAATATAAGCTTGATGTGAATGATCCACGCTCTTTTGGTGCTCTTACCAGTGAAGAACACTACTACGAATTCAGATATAAAATGCAAGTAGCAATGGACCAAGCTATTGATATAATCAAAAAAGAGGGTAAAGAATTTGAGAAATTGACAGGTCGTTATTATGATTTGATCCATCCATACAGATGTGAGGATGCAGATTTAATCTTGGTTACATCAGGAACGATTGCAGAAACAACCAATGTTGCCGTTGATGAGCTAAGAGACGAGGGTAAAAAAGTTGGTAATCTAAAGATAAGAATAATCCGTCCATATCCTAAACAGGATATACTTAATGTGATAAAAAATTGTAAGAAAATTGCTGTGATTGACCGTAATATTTCTTGTGGTTATCATGGCATTTTCGCACAGGAATTAAAATCCGCTCTTTATAATGAAACGGATATTCCTGTCTGGGGTTATATTGCAGGAATTGGTGGAAGAGATGTAAAAATTGAGAACATTAAAGAGATTGCAGATGATACACTCAAGAGTGATACACCAGAAGATTTAATCTGGAAAGGAGTTAAATTATGAGATTAACAATTCCTGAACAAGAAATAATGAAGCCCGGACATCTTGCCTGTCAAGGTTGTGGTGCAACTATGGCAATGAGGTATGCATTGAAGGTTTTTGACAGAGATACGGTTTTGACAATTCCTGCATGCTGCTGGGCAGTTATTGATGGTCCTTTCCCTTATACGGCTGTGAATGTTCCACTTTTTCACACTGCTTTTGAAACCGCTGCAATAATGGCCTCTGGCATAAAAGCAGGTTTTGATGCTCTCGGTAAAACTTCCACTAATGTTGTAGCATGGGCAGGCGATGGAGGTACTTTTGATATTGGAATGGCAGCAATTTCCGGTGCCGCAGAAAGAAACGATGATATTACATATATTGTATATGATAATGAGGCGTACATGAATACTGGCATTCAGCGAAGTTCAGCAACTCCTCATGGTGCATGGACAACAACTACACCAGTTAAACACTATAAAAGAGGTCCAAAGAAAAATATGGTGGAAATAATAGCTGCTCACCGTGTGCCATATACTACTACTGCATCTATCGGATATCCTGAGGATTTTATAAAAAAACTAACAAAAGCCAAAGAAACCAGAGGATTTAAATTAATACATGTTCTGGCACCCTGTCCAACTGGATGGAAAGCAGAACCGAAGTATACTGTTAAACTTGCAAAATTAGCAGTACAAACAAATATATTTCCTATTTATGAAGTTGAAGATGGAATAAGATATATCCAAAACATAAAAGTAAAACAAAGAAAACCAATAACTGAATATTTCAAATATCAGGGTAGATTCAAACATCTTAAAGATGATGAAGTTGAATTTATTCAGAAAAAAATTGATGAGGATTATGAGATATTATTAAAGAAGCTTTCATAAATATATTTAATTAGAATAAATCAGCAACCACTATTGATACATCTTCAAGAAATATCTTATCATCATTTGTGAAGGGAGAAACAGAATGTGAATCAATATCAATTTCTCCAATAATCTTCCTGTTTTTGAAAATTGGGACTACAATTTCAGATTTTACTTTTAAGCTGCAGGAAAGATAATTTGTCTCTTTTGTAACATCCTGTATAATGAAAGTTTTCCTCTGTTCCGCTACTTGCCCACAGATCCCCTGACCAAAAGATATTCTTACATGCTCGGTTTGTTCTCCAACAAAAGGTCCTAAAATAAGTTCATCTCTCTTAGATTTATTTACAAAGTAGAATCCAACCCAATCGTAATAAGGAATATTTTCCTTAAGCAACTCACAAATTTTTTTTAATTTATCATTTAGTGATATTCTACTTTTACATACTGTTTTGATTTGGTTAAGGTATGAATCATACCCGATTGGATCGGTTAGTGGTGCTTTCTCTTTCCTCACTTATCCTCAAAGATTTCCTTTTGTTCTGTTATGGAATGGTCTATGACAACATGGCAGACCTTTCTCCCTCTTTATCATAATTTTTATGATAGAAAAGACTTAAGCTTATCAATAGCTTCAGTCTCACTTTTTGTTTCTGTAAGAAGCTGTACGATTTTCATTTTAGTATAATTTCTATCATCCCTCAGTTGATTCGCAAGCTTAATAATTACTCCAAATTTTAGGCTGGGTTTTAATCCCAAATCAATCAAATCTTTACCTGTGATTAAATCTGCTGGTTTACTTTTATCTACATGAAGAACCTGTGCTCGTCTTAATAGCCATTTTCCAGCCGGAGACCATCCCGGAAATTTAGATTTTTCAGAATCAATTTGATTTGAAGAAATTATCGTGCCCCAATAATCTGCATCTGCTAATAAACCCAATTCATGAATTGTTGCGGGGTATATTATGGTTGCCAATCTCCTAATTTCTCCATCTGAAACTTTTTTGTCTTTTTTTATTTCTTTTAAATATAAGTTCAATGGAGCCATGTGATTCGTAACCAATTTCAATGCTTTAACTGTTATGTTTTTATCAGCTCCTATCTTAGATAAAAATTTTCTTGTTGGTTCATGTGCTGCCTTATCATGATCTGGATAAACATACAATCCATTTCTAACTTGTTTGGTAAAAGGCTTGCCGAGGTCGTGACAAAGGATGGATAACATAATACAAAAAGCAATTTTTTCTCCTAAATTTTCTCTACGAATAATCTTTGCTGCTCCATCAACACATTTCATAGTATGAGACCAGACATCTCCTTCTGGATGTGATTCGGAATCTTGTGGAGTTTGTGGGAGCAGAAGAAACTCTGGATGAAGTTCTTTAAACACACCTAATTCCATTCCTGAAGAAAGTCCTAAAGATGGCTTTTCTGATTTCAGAAGTAATTTCTTCCACTCCTCAAGAATTCTTTCCTTTGGTAATTCTTTTAATTGAGGAAGCATTCCTTGAATAATTTTCTTACTTTCCTGCTCTATTTCTAATTCAAATCGAGCTACAAATTGTAAAGCTCGTAAAACTCGCAAAGGATCATCACTAAATGTTTCAGAATTTGTCACCCTTAATATCTTTTTATTCAAATCCTTCAGTCCATTAAAAGGGTCATAAAGTTCATTAGTCAAGGGGTCATAAGCCATAGAATTAATTGTAAAATCACGACGGCTTGCAGCTTCATTAAGATTCATATAAGGGTCAGTATTCACATCAAATCCCTTATGACCAGCACCAATTTTTGAATCTGTGCGAGGTAAGGATACATCAATTTCTATTCCTTCACCATCGGTCTCGGCGCCCAGACGGAAGGATAATTTAAGTACCCCGAACGACTTTCCAACATTTGAAATTTTACCAAATTGTTTAACAATTTTTTCAACTTCTTGAGGCTGTAATTTATATACTTCCAGATCAAAATCTTTTGAAATCTGCCCCAAAACCATATCTCTTACACATCCGCCAACAAGTAATGCTTTGCCACCAGCTTCTTTAACAGCCTTAGCGATTTCCAAAACAATTTCAAATGCCTTAATAAGATTTTTTGAGCCAAGCTTTTTTAGTTTTTTAATATATTTAATTTTATTAAAAGAGATCATTTTTCTAATAATTCTCTCTGCAACTTTATTTTTTCTAATGTATTTTTGAAAATTGTTTCTTTCATCAATTTTTCAACTTCTGGGGTTTTCGCATTAACTAAGGCTTTAGGAATATAAAAATGTGATTCTGCAATAGAATGATATTCACTGTTTATTATATGTAAAACATCCTTAGCCAACTCAACACTTTTTTCATCTTTAACAGCCAATGTATAAATCAACATCAAGGATTTATTGAAGATATTTTCTTTTTCTTCATCATCATAAAATTCAATATTTTTTGTTATATTAATCCATAGTTTTGCCAGTTCCTTATATCGTGGATTTCCAGATTTTACTAACTCAATAAGATTAAAAAGAGCTGTAAAAGAGATAATAAAAGGATATGAACTTTTTGAATTTTTCAAGATTTTATACCCATTTTCAGAAAAATATGTTTTTATAATATCATTTTGTTTGAAATGCAGAAGAATAATAATATGCTTCAATATCTTGTCATCAGACTTGTCTTTTTCAAATAAATTCTGTATAGATGAAGTTACTTTATATTTATTATCAATATACTTTGATATTAAATTAGATGCATCTTGCATATAAATAATAAAACCTGTTTTTTGTATAATAATCATAAAATCATCTATACATTTCTCAAAATTGTCTAATTTTATATTAGATGATATTCTATTTTTATATGTTAAAATCAATTCAGGATTTAATTCTATTGCTTTTGTAAAATCAGTGATTGCTTTGTCATATTCTTTTAAAGATGAATAAGTATTTCCTCTATTGTTATAAGCTCTAGCATCTTCAGGATTTAATTCTATTGCCTTTGTATAGTCCTTTATAGCTTTGTCGTATTCTTTTAAATCTGAATAACTAATTCCTCTATTGTTATAAGCAATGGCATATTCAGGATTTAATTCTATTGCTTTTGTAAAATCTTTGGTCGCTTTGTCATATTCTTTTAAAGATGAATAAGTATTTCCTCTATTGTTATAAGCTAAGGCATCTTCAGGATTTAATTCTATTGCTTTTGTAAAATCAGTGATTGCTTTGTCATATTCTCTTAAAGATGAATAAGTAGTTCCTCTATTGTAATAAGCTAAGGCATATTCAGGATTTAATTCTATTGCTTTTGTATAATCTGTTATTGCTTTGTCATATTCTCTTAAAGATGAATAAGAATTTCCTCTATTGTTATAAGCTCTAGCATATTCAGGATTTAATTCTATTGCTTTTGTAAAATCAGTGATTGCTTTGTCATATTCTTTTAAAGATGAATAAGTAGTTCCTCTATTGTTATAATCTAAAGCATCTTCAGGATTTAATTCTATTGCTTTTGTAAAATCAGTGATTGCTTTGTCATATTCTTTTAAAGATGAATAAGTAGTTCCTCTATTGTAATAAGCTAAAGCATATTCAGGATTTAATTCTATTGCTTTTGTAAAATCAGTGATTGCTTTGTCATATTCTTTTAAAGATGAATAAGTAGTTCCTCTATTGTAATAAGCTGAGGCATATTCAGGATTTAATTCTATTGCTTTTGTATAATCTGTTATTGCTTTATCATATTGTCCTAAAAAAACTGCTTGAGTGTAACCTCTAATATCATAATATATATACATTGGATTTTTATCAATCAACTTATCCAAAGTAAGTATTGCTTCTTCATACTTTTTGCTTTTTATTAATTCAAGCACTTTCTCCATTTCAACATCAGGTTTTTCTTCTGTCTTTTTCAATATTTTAAGGTATCTTTTAACCTCTTTATCTTCTTGCCAAGCTAAAGCCATTTTATATGTTCCAAGTTCAGACCTTAGAAAATCTCTTTCTTGTATATTATCCTTAATATTTGTTTCAGATATTAATTTTTCTAATTCACCTACTTTTTCTCTAATTTTTCTAATGGGAAATATAAAGCTAAGAAATTCAGCAGTCCATCTTGCATTTTCCTGGTATATTCCCCCCATTCTCATTTGATACCAGACACGATAAATGTATTCGCTTAATATAAAAAGTTCGCTTTTTAAAGTTGCGACCTTTTCTGTCCTCAGCCAATGAGTTGTTCTCAGTTTATTTACCTGTGAACTGACAATTGGCTCTGGTAAATTAGAATCATAGGTAATATCTTTAATAGTAAGCAATGGAAAAACATTTAATGAAAGGGAATCTATAACTAATTTTTGTTGGTTTGTTAAGGTTTCTGTTTCTCTTTGGAAATAAGGTGTTAAATCAGAAATAAAGACTTTCATCATTTCTTTAACACCTTTTACTTCTCCATTTTCCAGAAACTTATATAAAAGAACAATCAATCTGGGATTCCCACCAGAGAGCAACCCAAATACACTAATATCAGATTCCATTTCTTTTAAATTTCTTTGCAGTTTATAATTTTCATCTAATTTGCAAAATTTAAAAAGCATATTAATAATTTCTTCACTACTCATTCCCTCCAGTTTTCTGATTCTAAAAAAGTGATAAAATGGCATTCCATAATCCATTAGCTTTCCAGGTATTTGAACAGCAGAAGCAAGCCATATCATCAATTCTGGATATTGATAGAAAATATCTCTTAAATACTTCTGTTCATCTTCATTTATCTGTTTACTGAAAACCTCCTGCAAATTTTCTATAAAAAATATGAATTTCCTCTTTAATGTTTTGTTGATTTCTATAAATATTTCAAGATATTGATTGGTTAATTCTCTTTCTTTTTCCTTTCTCTCTTTTGCATTTCCCAAAATTCTTATTTTATTAATCTCATTTATTTTTTCCTGAAATTTCCTAACCACTTTTATATCATATTGCTTTTCTACTTCATTTAAAATCAATGTTCCAAATTCTTTAAAAAGACGATAAAGACTATTTACTGTATAAAGTTCTTCTGGACAAAGAATTGGTAGCCATCCTTTAGATAATTTTTTATCATCTTTTATTTTATGATATGTTAAGATTAGGATATGAGATTTGCCCATTCCTCTTGAACCATAGATAAGCCATGATTGGTTTGTTAAGTTTCCTTTACTATCAGGAGTTAAACTCTTAATTATTTCATCAATTGTTTTTTGTGATAAAAATTCAGTTGCTTCCAGCTCTTCTTTACTTTTTAATCTTGGGTCATAAGCATACATTTTTATCTCCTATCAAAATGCTTTTTCTCTTTCCACCATCCAGCTAATAATTTTGAAAGGAAAGTATATTTATCATCTGCTTTTTTTACATAAGCTTCATCAATAAGTCTATTCAAGAGTTCATTTAGTTTTTCTTTACTTATTAAATCATCAACATAAGGATATAAATCATCAAAAGTCATTGCATCTGTTGAAAGATGACTTAATATTATTCTTGCAGGTTTTTCTAAATTTTCATCTTTTAAATATTTTTTTAACCTGTTATGGAATTCTTCTAATCCAAATTCATCCTGTTTATAAAAATTTCTAATTACATTTTTTAAAATATTGATATCTATTTTTTTCTCTTTAGGATTAATTTTTATAACTTCGTCTGCCAAAAGTTGAATGAAATATGGCATTCCATCTTCAATATAAGGTAAAATAAATTTTTGGACTTCTTTTTCTAAAATATAATCTTTTGAATAAAGAAGACATCTGAATAACAACAAACTCATATTTTTTGAAAACAAAGGAAATTCAAAATTTCTATATTCATTTAGTTTATCTGAAAGTCCTAGTTTTGTAACAGTTCTATAAATGTTGATAGAACCAGTAAGAATTGTATTTAATTTTGTGCATTCATTTCTAAAATCTCTAAATCTGCCTAAAAAGGATTGAATATTTTCTCTTTCCTTTAAATTTATTAGAAAATCTGGAAATTCATCAATGAATAGGATAAATTCTTCTTTTTGAAAGATATTTTCTAACTTGTCTACTATTTGTTCCATCTTTTCTAATACCTGCCCTAATTTTACACCTTTAATTTCCGGTACTATTTCAGTAATTATATTCCATTTCTTTTTTATGTATTCCAATGCTTTTTCATTTTTGCAATGTTTAATGGTCTGCTTATAAATTTCTTTGTAAAAATCGCCTTCATTTTGACAGCCTTGAATAATTACATATATGATAGGTAGATTCGGGTTTCTATTAATAAATTCTTTTAGGAAACTTGTTTTCCCAGTTCTTCTAACTTGGGATATTATAATATGTTGAATGGAACCCAATCTTTTTTTGAACATCTGAAATTCTTTTTCCCTATTAAAGAAGTTTTCTCCAGTAACCTCTCCGCCAGGAGTTATCTCAATTTTTCGTAATTTTTCCATCATTCCACCTATTAGAAATTATTTTACTAAAATATAAAATCATATTCAAGTTTGTCAAATAATAATTTAGTTTAATAACTAAATTGTTTTAAAACAAATTTGTTTAAAATTTAAAATGTTATAACCTTATGCCTTCACCGAAGCCTTATATGACCTATTTTCCATTTCAAAAGCTGAAAAGTCTCTATCTTTTGCATAAAAAATCCTCAATCAACCAACCTCTTCTTAAATATTCTAATTGCAATAAAAGAGAATACCAAACAGATGCCTAATAAAATACCTATACTTGGCAAGATATCTTTTATATGTAAATTTCGCCAGAAAATATCAGTAAAGCCTTTCATCGCCCAGTAATTTAATGTAAACTTCCCAATAGTTTGAATATATTTTGGCATCAAAAAAGAAGGAAACATTGAACCACCAAGAGCAGACATACCAAGTATCAACAGAGTTGAAATGCTATTTACCTGACTTAGATTTCTGCAAATAGCTGCAATTAATACACCTAATGAAGCGCAGGCAAGTGCAGTAACCACCATCATTACAAGCAAAGCAGGAATATCCTTGAAAATATTCAGACTGAACACCAGCCAACCAAAGATAAACAAAACTATCAACTGGCTTAATCCCATCAAACCTACAAAAAGCATTTTTCCTGTTAATATCTCCCTCCTTTTAACAGGAGCGATTAGCAGTCTTTTTATTGTGCCATTATTTTTCTCTTCCAATATGGAGGAACCAGCATGAACGACAGAAAATAAGAGAAACATAACTGCCATTCCGGCCACATATTGGACAAACATTATATTTTCCTCCTCTTCACCAAGTAGTTGAATCGACTTAATCTCTACAGGACTTTCCAATAATTCAAAATTGTCTGTTTGGGCCTTGGACGAAAATATATCTTTTTCAGCATTAGAGGAACCAGGGAAATACTTGTTTACAGTGTGAGAAATATCAGATTTGAAATAATTGCCTTTCTCTTCACCAAGAAATTCATCAGCCTTTTTCCATAGACTATTGAACATCAATTGTGGAAATTTTGACATTATCACTTTTTGTATAATACCAGTAATTATTCCATATTCCACTGAAAACTTTGGGTCATAATGGATTTCCAGAGGAATCTTCCCGTCATTTTTCATTCTTTGTTCAAATCCATTTGGAAGATAAATTCCTATACCACATTTACCTCGTTTAATACACTCATCCATAGTTTCTAAATCAAATAAAATTGTGGAATCTCCAGAAGTATATTTAGTATGAACAGCAATCTCTGGTAAGCTGTCAATGGTAGTGCGGAAAAGTTCGGAAAATTCTGTTCTATCATCGTCAACAAGCAAAATCCTAATCTCATTCATCCCAGAAGGTTTACCCATTCCTCCGAACACAGCACCAAAGATCAATGTGATAATCATTGGCACAAGATAGGTTAATACTACCGCTGATTTACTTTTAAAAAATAATCTTATATCCTTTTTGACTAAAATAAAAATGTTCATTCGCGCAGCTCCCTTCCAGTTAATTTAAGAAACACACTTTCCAGATTCGGTTGAATTATGTTTATTTCCTCTGTTTCAGCAGGTAATTCTTCAATAACTTTAATAATATTTGCCAATTGCTTGATCAAATCCTTTCCAGTTAATTGAAAAGTAATATTAGTTAATTTTTCTATTGAATATTTGTTGAGCTTACTTTGATAATCTTGAAAGTTTATCTTTTCTTTAAATTTGAATTGTATGATATTCTCTTCACCAAGCAGTTTATATAACTCCTGTTTTGTGCCGATTGCAATAATTTTCCCGTAATCAATAATAGCAATTTTAGTACATAGTTTTTCTGCTTCTTCCATATAATGAGTTGTATAGATAATGGTTTTTCCTTCTTTGTGAAGTCGTTTTATCATTTCAAATATAAAGTTTCTTGATTGTGGGTCAACGCCTATGGTTGGCTCGTCCATCAGGATAATCTGTGGATTATGAAGGAGACTCGCAGCAATATTTATTCTTCGCTTCATTCCGCCTGAATATTTTTTTAGTGTATCATTTCTTCGATTATATAATCCAACAAGCCTGAGACCCTCTTCACATTTCTGTTTCAAAGATGTTCCACTCAATCCATAGATCTCTCCCCAGAAATTTAGGTTTTCCATTGCAGTTAGCTCATCATAAAGGGAAATTTCCTGAGGGATTACACCAACTATCTTCTTGATTTTACTATCATCCTCTTGCACATTAAAATTATTGATTAAGACATCTCCCTTTTCAAAAGATAGGTAAGTATTGAGGATATTGATCATCGTTGTTTTACCAGCACCATTTGGACCAAGCAAGCCAAATAATTCTCCATCCTCAATCTTCAAGGAAACATCTCGCAATGCTTGGATATCTCCGTAACTCTTGGATAAATTCTTTATTTCAATCATAATAACCTCGTTTGTGTTTTTTCTATGCTTTACACACCCCTTGCTTCGCCGAAGCCCGCCTTCCGAAGTTCTACGGCGGACAGGCTACGCGAAGGCAAGCCGTCTTCCGACAAGTCGGAATCCACCCCTCTTATTAGAGGGGAATTATGAAAATCTCCTCTATCAAGAGGAGATACGGCTTTAGCCGAGAGGTGTGTTTTTATCGGTGTGTTTTTCCTGCCTTCTACAATCTTTATCTCTTCCGCCCTCAAACCATACAATTTATAAAACAATTTATAAATTTCTAGGATAAAGACACAACTTTTCTGAATCGAATTGTTGTAGTAACCAAATCTCATTGAAAGGGGATTCGTCGAAATTGAATTTAGTATCTTCAATAAATTTGAACAACTTTTCTTTATACTCCAAATTAAATAGGAAAATTTGTGAGGTTGTATCGTATTTTAAACCACAAACGATTAATAACCATAATGGTTTATTGTGAAGTTCATATCCTTTGGCTTTTAAGGATTTATTTTTAAAAATTCGATTAAATTCATCAGAACTTGGAGATACAAATGATGTACTTGCTTGAGGACAATCCCAAGGAGGCCATAGCACTTCATATCGGTTAATGCTAATATGGGAAAAATAATCATCAAGTAAAGGCCAATCTTCTCTAGCTAACCTTATAATTTTTTCGTTTTGGGGGAAGGCATTCAATACATCTCGTGGAAGAAAATTAATTTCAATTTCTTTTCCTATTGATGAAAATTTAGGAGTTAATTCGGCAATAAGTTCGATAAGTATTTTAGCAATTCTTTTGTGGTTTTTTCTAGGGGGAAGTAGTTTATTCTTGAAATACAAAGTGGCATATATATACTTAAGAGAATCACGGATTCTTCTAACTTTATCTAAGGTTGGCCAAAGATATTCAAACCAACACACTTCAATTTCCTTTCGTTTTCTACGAGGAGACATCAAATCAAAAGGATGATATTCAGTAATTTCTACAGCGAATTCAGATCCATCATTACACTGAACCCACCAATCTGGTTTTTCACTACATTTAATAGAAGAATAATTTACGATACCTTTGAGAAACATTTCCAACTGATGTTTTTCAATTATCTTTTTTTTCATATCACTTATGTGTGATCGTTTAATGTTTTTCATTCTTTACGAATAAGAACTCCATAGTATTTATCTCTTCCTCCATTAGTCGGAATAATTAAAAAAAGCAATTTAGAAATATATTTTTAATTAGTAGAAATATCCTAATCCTCAATAGTTTAGTTGTGAAAATTACAGGATATTGCTGACTAATATTAACATGGTTATTTATTCAGATTTTTATCAATATCTTTAATAATTCCTCGTAACATATCAATCTCATCTAGCTTAGATTTTTTATAGCCGAGGTCTTTTCGAATTTCTAATATAAAATGACCAAAAAGATTAAACATTTTTTCTGCATCATAATTACTATTATCAAAATCGCTTTCATAAGCAAATTTCATAAGAGAATTATAAGCAGATATTACTTTATCAGAACCATATAAGCAAAGATAAAAAGCATTTTTTTTATATTCATATGAAGTTACTTTTTTAATGGCTTTTATCTGATCTTGACCAGATAATAGCTCAATATATGGATCAAGCAATTGTGTATATATTTTCCTTTTTTCTTCTCGTAATCTTTCTTCAACCGCCTTGAGTTCTTCGGTTTTTTTCTTAACTAACCAAGTAATAATACCACCAACTATAATCAAAATAGGAGGGATAATAATATCAATATTCATCATTACTCCCAAATTATATATTTTTTCAATTCACAAATAAAATTATTTAAAATCCTCTTTATTTTTTTCCTCCACTATTTTTATTTCTTTCTCACTCAATCCATATAATTCATAAACCAACCAATCAATCTTCCTATCAAGAATATCTATCTTTTGTTTGTAGAGTTTTTTATCCCTTTCTATTTTTGCTGAATGATACTGCTGTTGTGCAGAAAGCATCTGGTCAACAAGGGAAATAAGTGTGTCGTGGATTTGCTTTTCGGATGGATTGGAAAAATCAATAATAATAATTGGCATCCTCAAAATCGCATTCTTAGCAACACTTAATACATATATGGAGTTTGAATATAAAAATGTCATTAATTTTGAATTTAACAAAGCCAAAATATATTTTAGATTATATTGTAAATTTGGTTTATTGTGAAGTAATAATGCATCTTTAACATAATAATTATCTTCATCATATTGAGCAATAAGTGACTTTGATATATCCATTACCATAATTTTTGGATTTTCAAATCTAATATTATTACCTGGTCTTGCAGTAGATCTATGCCTTTTCATTAAATCTGGTCTATACCAAACATATTCCGATTTAAAATTTGTACAATATCTTTGAAAATCTCTTCTTCTAAGTAATTTTTTTGAGTTTTCGTCAATTATATTGAAAGATATAAACTTTTTATCGTCACCTGTTTTTAATCCATAGTAAAAATCAACAAAATCGCTTAAAGGTTTGGTTGGTTTATTAATTGTAATTTTTTGTTCTTTCAAAGATAAATCAAAAATATTATACGGCGTTTTAATAAATGTTTTTTGGTTAATTTTTCCTATTTCAAATAATATATTGTCATGTAAATCTAAAACCTTAAATTCCTTATTTTTTTCTGAGTTTCTCTCTACAAACAAAAGTATTGTTTCTACTGTTGCATCTTTGAATACTTTTTTTAATGGTTTACTAATTGCAATAATTTGGTTTTTTAATATAATGTCTCTCAAATTTGTAAAACTTTCTAAACCCAACCAAGTACTTGAAACAATAAAACCTAATGTGCTATTCCTTTTTAGTAAACATAATGACTTTTCAATAAATACAGCGTAGATATCGGATTTGGCAGTAAATGATTTATAGTTTTTCCAAAAATATTTTTTATATTCACTACTTAAATTGTGAGGTCTTACATACGGTGGATTTCCAATCAATACATCAAAGCCTGTATTCACCGCAGAGTCGCAAAGGTCGCTGAGTTTTTTATTCTTATTATATTTCTCTATGTGCTTTGCGTCTCCGCGGTGAAATATTTGTGGAAATTCCTTCTCCCAATCAAAAGCATTTATCTTTCTCATCGCATCACTTTTAAATAGTGACATATCAACATTATCGTAATAATCAGTTCCAATCAAACTATTCCCACATTTGATATTATTACTCAAATTTGGTAATGCTCTTTCGTGGAAAAGTTTTAACTGGCTTTGCAGTGTTTCTCTGTTTTCACCTTCAAGAACTTTCAATAAAAGGGAAAGTTTTGTTACTTCAACTGCCTGTGGGTCAATATCTACACCATAAATATTGCTAAGCAAAATTCGTTTCTTCTCTTGTGTCGTGAGTTGATAACTATTTTCTCCAATCTGAATAATTTTATTTTTATATTTTTTAAGATCTTTCTGATAAAATTCTAAATGATAATCCAGAATATATTGGTATGCTTGAATGAGGAAACTTCCTGAACCGCAAGCAGGGTCGCAGATTGTAATTTTCGAGATTTGTCGTGGTGTTTTTCCTTTTATCTTTTCGCCAACTGTATTTTTTACAATATAATCAACAATGTATTTTGGTGTATAATACACACCACCAGCTTTGCGAACTTCTGGCTTTTCCTCAACTTTTGCCTGATGAGAAGGTGTGAGCCGAATGGTCTTGCCAAGAAATTGCTCATAAATATTGCCGAGAATATCTGCTGGCAGAACAGAAAATTCATACGGACTTTCAGGATAATAAAGGTGCAGTAAAATGGATTTCAGAACTTTGTCATCGATATTGATATTTGGAGAAATTTTGTCTTTTTGAAAATCAAATATGCCACTATTATATTTATCATCAGCGATCCTGAAGATGTTGAAAAGGTTTTTATAAATATCCTTTTTCTGTGCAAGTTTGTATAAAGTGCGATAGTCTTCAACACCTCTATCCTCTGCAATTCTTAAGAAAATAATCCTATCAATTGTGAGTTGCACAACAAAATTTATTTCAAAAATAGAAAGTGCTTTATTTCTCAAAGCAATATTACGAGCAAGTGTATCACGCCATCTTTCAATCTCTTTGAGAAATTCTTTGTCCACCTCAGAAGTTCCTCTTTTCTTTGTTGTAGTGGATATGTATTTGTCAAAACTCCCTTTCAAAATTGCTTCTTTTGAAAAGGTATTATAGATAAATTCCAAATCCTTCAAATAATTATCATAGGTTTGATAATAGATACGGGCTACGCTGGCACTATCCTTTTGATTAGGCTTTATCCGACAGTCATAAACAGAGAATTCCTCAAAGTCCGTGAGAATAGAGATAGGCAGTTTGGCACTCCAGGCATATCTGCGAAGCTGGTATGATGGATGAATGTCGTATTTTATATCAACCGCTGGTTTTTTGGCTTCAACAAAGAATTTACGCACTCCTCCAATTCGAAACGAATAATCAGGTGCTTTTGTTGTTCCACTAATTTTAACAGAATCTTCGTGGACAACTTCTTTATATTGTTCAGAAAATCCCTGCTTGTTTGCAACATCCCAGTCAAGTGCAGAAAAGAATGGATCAAGAAATTCTCGGCGGAGTTGGGTTTCATTATATTTCGGATTTTTGTATATTTCTTTATTTCTGTGGAAGCGGTTAATTAAATCGGAGATAATATTTTTGGTTTTTTCTTTCATAATTTTAGTTTTTGGGATTAAATAGTCTTGTCAACAAATTTATCTGAATCTTCCAAATTTACAGCTAGTTTTCGATATTGGCTAATTACACCTACTGACCTGAGGTGAACTAATCTTTCAAATATAATTGAGATTTCACCACGAAATATTCAGAACTCACCAAAAACGGATTTTTTGTAATTCCCCTCTATCAAGAGGGGTGTCCGCCAGCTGGCGGACGGGGTGTGTTACTTTATTTCTCCCATTCCTCAATCCAATTTTCTATAGAAGTCAAAACATCTATCATGCTCTTCTTCACATCAATATCAGCAAATCTCAAAAAATGAAAACCCAAGGATTCAAGTCGTTGTTGTCTTTTTACATCTTCATTTCCTTTATAAATATGAGTTTCTCCATCAATTTCTATAATTAGTTTCAATTTAGAGCAGAAAAAATCCACGATGTATTTATCAATAGGTTTCTGCCGATGAAAGTCGTAGCCTCTCATTTTCTTTCGCTTTAGCTGATTCCATAATAGCACTTCTGCTAATGTCATATTTTTACGGAGTTTACGAGCGAGTTCTTTTAGTTTTGGGTTGTAATACACTTTCATTTTCTATTCTTATTGGCTTTTAACACGCCCCTTGCTTCGCCGAAGCCCGCCTTCCGAAGTTCTACGGCGGACAGGCTACGCGAAGGCAAGCTGTCCTCCGACAAGTATGTCTTCAGCAAGTGAACCATACGAGAAAGCAATAATGGAAAGGATAATCCGCTAACTGGCGGACTGAAAGAAGAGTTTTTATTAAATAGGACTTTTAAGGATATACAAGAGATAAAGAAGACGGTAAGAGAAGTAATAGAGATATGTAATATGGAGCGACCTTATTTAAGTCTTGGTTATAAGACACCAAATGTCGGGATCTGCTTCTGGCATGACGCCTTTGGCGGATATCCTGTAAAGATAAACACCTGATGATACCTTACTTTGATAGTTATCTGTTCCGTCCCAAACCACACATCTCGTTCCTCCCGATAAATCGGGATTTGGGAACGCACAAACTTTCTTTGGCTTGATGTGTGCTATTTATGTCGTCTTTTTTATAACTGTTTTTTTATACAACCGGAAAGTCGTTTTACAGCTTCTGCAAGTTGTTCTTTTGAAGCATAAGAGAAATTTATTCTCATGTGATTTTTTGCTGGATTTTCACCATAAAATACCTCTCCTGGGACGAATGCAACTTTAAATTTAATAGCTTCATAGAATAGTTCCTGTGTGTCAATATGTTCTGGAACAGTAACCCAGAGGAAAAGCCCTCCTTCTGGCTTTGTCCATGTTACTCCCATTTCTATTGGAAAACAACTTTCCATTGTTTTCAGGAAAACATTTAGCTTCTCACGATAATACTTTCTGCATTTTTCAAGATGTGTTTCCATATCCATTTCAGTTAGAAACGCAGTGCACATATCTTGATTGTATTTAGGTGTATTAAGTAGATTTCCCTCTTTGATGTTGATCATTCTTTTAATTACATCTTTTGGTCCGATATTGAATCCAACTCGTATTCCAGGGCAGAATAATTTTGAAAAAGTATATAAGCCAATTACATTACCACCTTTTCGCTTTTGATCCAGACCATAAATAGAGGGGATGGTTTCTCCATAATATCGCAAATCACGATAGGGACTATCTTCTACAATTGGAATATCATATTCATAACTCAAATCAAGAAGTGCTTCTCTTTTCTCAAGACTCATAGTAATTCCTGAAGGATTCTGAAAATCTGGCACAACATAAATGAATTTTGGACTTTTATTCTTCTTTTTCAATTCCTCAATCTTTTGACGAAACCCATTAATATCTGGACCATCATCCTCAATATCAACACCAACAAACTCTGGACGCTGCATCTGAAAAGCAACAATGGCACCAGCAAAAGTAGGGCGATCAATTATTACTACATCTCCGGGATTTAGAAAAAGCCGTCCTGTTATGTCGAGACCATGCTGACCAGAAGATGTAATAACAATATTTTCTTCTGAAATGTGGATATTATCTCTTTTAAGAAATTTAATTATAGCCTGGATAAAACTGCTTTCTCCTTGGATATTAGTATATTGAAAAATACTTTCTAATTCTTTATCTAGAAGTTTTTGAGATGCTATTCTCATTTCTTCTTTTAAAAACATATCAGGTGAAGGTAAACCACCAGCCAATGAAATGATCTCCGGGTCACTTAAAAGTGCAAATAGTTTCCCGATAGAATATCCGCCATATTTTTTTATGTTATCAGAAAATTGAGAAATCCAATCTTTAATCATATCTTTTCCTTTCTTTAGAAACCGTTCCCAGTTAAATATAATATTTAACGGGACAGGTGAAACGGTTATTAAATTCAAACATATCTCATTTACCCACAAATGATCCCCAATTTAATTGGGGATGTGGGCTTCTTCTCAAAATATTGAATTATTTAGTTACCCATAGTTTCAACTATGGGTAACCAATTGACAATAAATTACAATTAACCATTTCAATGGTTTCCCTTAACAACTATATTATGTTTTTTCAATAACAATTCCCATTCTTCTTGAAATGACATTTTTCGATGATGTTCTTTTTGGTTTTTGATATATTTTTCAACATTTTTTACAATTGATTCACTAACCGAAAACGCTCCATAACCTATCTGCCAAGAAAATTTAGCTTTATAAAAATCATTTTCGTTTATCCAATGAGATGATTCACCTTTGATGTTTTTCATTATATCTTTTATGGATTCATTCTGATTTAAGAGAAACAAGGCGTGTAAGTGATCTTCTGTGCCATTGATTATCCTGACTCTGCATTCAGATTCTTCAAATTTTGTTTTCAAATGGTTAATGATTTTTATTCGTTCATCATTTTTCATAAAAGGAAATCTGTCTTTTGTACTCCATACAGCGTGTATCCAGATTCTTGTTAGAGAATGCGACATTGTAATTTCTCCTTAAAACCGTTAAAACGGTTACGATACTTTCGGTTTCCTTTATTTACCCACAAATAAATTTGTGGGCTTCTTTAAATCATTTCTTCACATTATTCATTTAGAAACCCATAATTTTAATTATGGGTAATGAATAAACCAAACCCACATTATGAACCATTTCAATGGTTTCTATTTTTGAAATTTTTTGCATAATCAAGTTCAAATTCTTCTCTATGTTTATTAGCCTCTTCTATACTTTTGAATTTGAATATTCCTTTTGGATATTTTATTGGGGATAGCTTATTAGCAAATTCCCAGAGTTCAGCTACTTTTTCAAAATATGCTTCATCCGGATGGAAATTCCAAAGAGCTCTTTCTGCTTCCTCAAAAGTTTTGTACTTATAAATTGGCATATAATATCTCTTCCATATTTATCTTATTCAGAATCTTTCTTTCTTTTTATAAGTTCCTTCAAGAATATTGCATCACCTTTATCTTTATATCGCAAAGTATCTTTCTTTAGTTTATATAATGTTTCCGGAGTTGCAATCTTAATTTTAATCCCTTGAAATTCTATAATTTCAAATTCCAGATCTTCATATCCAAAAACCTTACCTATATGTGTAATAATATCAATATTAAAGCCACCTGGAGTTCCATATCTAATAACAGGATATTTTTTCAACTCATTAAAATTAATTTCTTCAATTGAGGAATCATTAAAAGCACAATATAACGCTTCTCGAAGTTTTTTAATATTCTTTGGAATCATTTTTACAAAAAGGTCTATGTCTCTGGTCAACCTTTCAATGCCGTGAAGTATTACAGCAACACCTCCAATTAGAATATACTCAACATTATATTCGTCAAGAACTTTCAGAACTTTAATGAATTCTTTAAATTGATTTAACATAAATTATTTTAGAACTTTGCGAAAGTTCTAAACTTTCGCAAAGATGGTTGCCCTAATACGAACTCCCACCAAATTTTACCTTAATTCCTCTTTTCATCATTTCTTTGCCATCTTTGGTAGCTCGCAATGCTTTATAGAAAATAACATCACCAATTTTTTCTGCATTTGAATTACGCTCATCTTCAGGAAGGAAATATGTTTCCATTGTATCCAATTTTCTACTGGTGCCATCGCTTTCATATTTAAAAGTCATATCAGTCCCACTTTCCAGAACCTTGAATGCATTATCCGTCCAGTTGAAACCTTCCATACCAAGGTCAGGATTGATGTAAATATGAGCACACAGACTAACACCTTTGATACCGCTTTCTTTGAGTTCTTTTGCACATTGAATAAAGGTTTCAGGCGTCATCCCATTCCCTAAATTAATTTCATATAATGGAGAAGTCATATCATCCCGAATGTATTCTTTCATAATATTCAGAAGCATTCTGAACTGGACAAGGTTTTGAGTGGCAAGAAGCATAGAAATTTTTATGTGTAGATTTGGAATATCTCGTCCATAATAACAAACTGCAACTATTGTGCTCCAACTGGGGTTTAGAAAAAAATCTGCACCTGTTGCAAGTGCTGTTCTGGTAACACCATCAAGATAAACAAGATGGTTATCATTAGCGACCTCAATCCCCCCAAAATTTCCAAAGAAAGTCCCCTGATTTTTTAGAATAAGAGTAGAATTGCCACCACCTGCATCTGTTCTCTCAAAAGTTTTACCTGTAACTTTTTCTAATTCCAGAAATCTTTTCTCTGGTTGTGGAATGCCGATAAGATTTGTGCTGCAGAATTTTGAACCTTTCATAATGTTTTCTGCCATCGTAAGTGTTGCCATAAGATCGCCATTGTAAACATAATTATCAGTCAAAGCAACAACAGAAATAAACTCAGAAGGCACAAAACAAGGCTCCTCAGTAGAAGCACTTTCGGCAATTCGTTTCATTGCATGATGTGTAACTTTTGCTCCTTGCCAGCCAGAAACTTGTGCAGTGGCAATTCCCAAATTGCTATTATAAGAAATATTACTTTCTTTTTCAAAATCACTAACTTTCGCAAATTTTTTAACAAATTCTTCAGCTTCTTCTATCATTTTTCCGTAACCTTTTTCAGCTAAGATTTTTCTACGAGTTTCAAAATCCCGCATTTTTTTAATAGTTTTAGATATTACCTTCGCTCCTCCGTGATATTCTTTTAATGTATCCATTACTTTCATATCAGCATCGGATAATAGTTTAAATTCCATAATTTCTCCTTTCGTTTTCAAATCTTATGAGATCTGCAAAATTGCATTCTCATTAAAAAAGTAATCACAAATTGTGATAACCTAATTTCATACAACCCTTTTTCCTCTTACATAAACCTGCTCAATAATTCTTTCATCCCCACAATAAATCATCTTAGACAAAATATTTTTTACTTCTGAAAGAATATCATTATCCTTAAAATCATTAAGTTTCTGATAGTCAACAACCAAAAAATCTGCTGACTTGCCTTTTTCCAAACTGCCTGTTTCATTTTCAATTGACAATGCAGTTGCTCCACCAAGAGTTGCCAGATAAAATGCTTCTTCCACTGTAATTGGTTTATATTGTTCTTTGGGATTCATAAAATTAATCGTCTTCGATGTCTCTATCGCTTCTTTCATTTCATTGAACATTGAAAGACTATAACCGCCAGCAACATCAGTGCCCAACCCAATAGTCAATCCCGTCTCCTCCAATTTTCTGTAGGGCATAATACCGCTTGAAAGAAATCGGTTTGCAGTTGGACAATGACTTATCTTTGTGCCTGTGTTTTGTAAAGTTTTGATTTCCTTTTTATCTAAATAAATGCAATGAGCCATAATTGTCTTTTCTGATAAAATTCCTGCTCTGTAATAAATTTCAGTATAATTCTCAAACTCTGGATAGAGTTTTTGAATAAGTTCAATTTCTGATTTGCTTTCTGCTAAATGAGACTGAATATAGACATTGTATTTTTTTGCCAATTCTCCAATACCTTTAAGCATTGGGAATGAACAGGAAACAGCAAATCGTGGGGTTAATACATAACGCAGTCTGCCTTCATCATATCCATCCCACTTTTCAATCAGCTCTTTTGAATCCTGCAAAGACCTTTGAGTATTTTCCAACATATTTTCAGGAACTTCACGGTCCATCATAACTTTACCAATAAACGCTCTGATTCCACTTTCCTTAGCAGATTTGAATGCTATATCAGTAGCTTCTTTATGTATCGTTACATAAGTAGATGTAGTTGTTGTGCCATTCTTTAAAAGCTTATGAAAAAAAATACCTGAATATTTTTGTGCAAATTCTTTATATCCGAATTTCTCCTCGTATGGAAAAACAATTCTATTTAGCCAGGTAAAAAGAGTGCTGGAAGAAATTCCAATCAAAGGCAATTGTGGCAGATGGTTATGGATATCAATAAAACCAGGACAAAGTATTTTATCGAAAAAATCGAAAAATAAAAAATTCTTATATTTATTTCTCAGATTATTTTTACTTATTTCTAATATTTTCCCCTTTTCAGAAATCACAAGATAGCCAAGATTTAGGAAGAAAATCTTGCTTTTTGAAATTGGAGATAAAATCTTCCCTTTAAAAATTGAATTCATTTTTTATTTTGAAATTTCTCGTTTCAGTTACAATATTCAATCCCCTTCTTGATCTTTTTTCTCTTCCTCACTAATTCTGATAATTGTTTCGCCTGGTTTTATTAACCCAAGTTCTCTTGCCTTTTTTTCTATAATTTTCTCATCTTCCATTTCTAATTTTTCTTTTTCAACTTTTAACTTCTTTTCCTCCTCTTTATATGTTTCAATTAGGTTTTGCGTTTGTTTAATTTGTATCTTCCCCTTTATTATTTTTATCAAGCTATATTTATCAATAAAAAGAAACCATATTAATGCAATTATTATAAGAATTAAGATAACTCTCAGATTAGTTCTTTTCTTTCGTCTCACTTATTATTTTCCTTAATTAGAGAGAAAATACTTATTTTGATTATATTTTATACAAATCTTTCCCCAAGAAAATGGCTGATTCACCCAATTCTTCTTCAATTCGCAAAAGCTGGTTATATTTTGCAATCCTACCAGAACGACAAATAGAGCCAGTCTTTATCTGTCCACAATTTGTTCCTACAGCAAGTTCAACCATTGTTGAATCGCAGGTTTCACCAGAACGATGAGAAACAACTGTAGTAAATCCAGCCTTTTTTGCAATCTCAATTGTATCTAAAGTTTCAGTCAAAGTGCCAATCTGATTGAACTTTATCAGAATAGAATTGGCGGACTTTTCCTTAATACCTCTTTCTAATCGTATAGGGTTTGTTGCAAAAATGTCATCACCAACAATCTGGATTTTATTTCCCATCTCTTGAGTCATCATTTTCCAGCCTTTCCAATCATCTTCAGCTAATCCATCTTCGATTGATACAATTGGATATTTTTCTATCCACTCTTTATATATTCCTATCATATCTAAACTTGAAAGTTCCTGTTTTGAGTCTGTCAATAAGTTATACTTTCCATTTCTGAAAAATGTAGATGAGGCAGCATCAATAGCGAATACAATATCTTCACCTGGTCTGTATCTTGCATTTTCAATTCCTTGAATGATTAATCTGAAAGCTTCTTCATTGGATTTCAGGTCTGGAGCGAATCCTCCTTCATCACCGACTGCCGTGCTATATTTCTTGCTTTTTAGGACTTCCTTTAGGCAATGAAAAGTTTCAGAAGCCATTTGTAATGATTGTCTAAAAGATGAAGCACTAATAGGGATTATCATAAATTCCTGTATATCAACATTATTATCAACATGTTTACCACCATTAAGCACATTAAACATTGGAATTGGCAGAATTTTCGCATTTACTCCACCAATATAACGATATATAGGCAAGCCCAATTCATTTGCAGATGCTCTAGCAATTACTATTGAAACAGCTAAAATAGCATTTGCTCCTAACCTCTCCTTGTTCGAAGTACCATCTAAATCTATCATTATTTTGTCTATTTTAACCTGATTGATACTTTCTTCTCCAATCAATGCTGGTGCGATTATTTCATTAATATTTTTAACCGCTTTTAACACACCTTTGCCATGATATCTGTCAGGATCTCCGTCTCTAAGTTCAAATGCCTCGTATTTTCCAGTAGAAGCTCCAGAAGGAACAGCCGCTCTACCTAAAGCCCCTGATTCTAAACCAACATCAACTTCAACTGTAGGATTTCCACGAGAATCTAAAATTTCTCTTCCATAAATAGATACTATTTCAGACATCTTTTCTTTACCTCCAATTTTATTTGAATAATTTTCTTATTCTTTTATAACATAACCAGTTTTCTTCCCTTTTACATATAGTGTCTTTGGTTTTCGGGGAAAATCCTTTTTCTTTATCTTATCCGAATCACCTTCTTCTTCAATTCTCCAAACTTCCCACCTTTCGTCACTTCCATCAACACAGAAAGTTACTTTCTTTTCAATAAAATCATCAATTACAAATTGGATACTTTCTAAAGGTCCTATTTTAGTTACTGGAACACAGAATTTTGTTGAATCATACACATATTTTTCTTCTGATTTTTTCTTTCTTCCCATTTTGTCTCCTTATTCTATTTTTTATCTCTAAAATATATTTCTTCTACTAACTGACATAAAATATGTCCAATTGTAATGTGTGCTTCTTGGATTCGGGCTGTATTATTATTGGGAACGATAATATAATTATCAGCAATGTTCTTGATTTTACCACCATCTTTACCAGAAAGAAGTAAAGTCCTAATTCCTATATCTTCAGCAATTTCAAAAGCTTTATATACATTTGAAGAGTTTCCACTTGTACTAATGCCAATCAAAAAATCACCTTTGTTACCCAATCCTTCAATCTGACGAGCAAATATATTTTCAAACCCATAATCATTACCGCAAGCAGTTATCAAAGAAGTGTCAGTTGTTAGTGCAAGAGCCGGTAAAGATTGTCTGTTAAAATCACTCCTGAAACGCACAATAAATTCCGTTGCAATATGTTGTGAATCTGCTGCACTTCCTCCATTACCACAAAGCATAATCTTTCCGCCATTCTGTAAAGTTCTGCTCATCTCTTTTGCTGAAGTTATCAAATCTTCAGTAAAATCCAGTAATGACTCAATTGTTTTGATATGCTCTTTAAGACATAATTTAATAATATTTTTCATCTGAAAATCCTTTCGCCACAAAGGTTCATCCTTCGCAGTAGCAGTCCTACTGCTACGGAGAATGGACACAAAGACACAAATAAAAAATTATAAACACGACAAATCCCGCAACTCTAATGTAATTTTTATACTCCTTTGTGTCCCGAGTTTCTTTCGGGACATGTATGTTTCATATGTAAATCCTTTTTTAACCACGAACAACACGAACTAACACGAACAATATTTTATTCATAAAATTAAACTTTCTATGAGTCCACTCTAAAAAGATATTTCCCGTCCCGAATAATCGGGACGAAAAATGCATGTAAATATTACTGAATCTATACAAACCATTTTCGAGTATTTCGTGTGTTTCGTCGGTCTCGGCGCCCAGACGGACGGGTTTTTATAGATCTATTCAATAAAACTTTTTTCTGCTGCAAATTTTATAATAAGTCCGATTGAAGCCAGATTAACTATAAGACTACTACCGCCATAACTTATAAAAGGTAAGGGAATCCCAACTACTGGAAAAATTCCAATATTCATTCCGATATTTATTATTATCTGACATATAATAAAAGTAAGTATCCCAGCAATTATTAATTGTTTCCTCTTATCTTGAATTTTTTTTAGAATACATATTCCTCGCCAAATCAATAATATAAATAGCATAATCAAAAAAGCACACCCAATAAAACCTAACTCCTCCCCGATAACTGAAAATATGAAATCGGTGTGTTGTTCAGGTAAAAAAGCAAGATTCTTCTGAGTGCCTTGAAATAATCCCTTACCAAATATCCCTCCGGACCCAATTGCAATTTTAGATTGAATTATCTGGTAACCACTACCCATAACATCTCTTGTAGGATTAAGAAATGTAAGGATTCGTTCTTGCTGATATACTTTTAAATGGTTCCAAAAATAGGGGGTAAGAAAAGATAAGAAAAAATTACCTGCAAAAATAAATCCAGATAGAACAAAAGGTAGTTTTCTTAATAGCAAAATAATCAATAGAATAACATCAAAAACTATCCATAGAATTAAAGAAAATCCAACTAAAATGCTGATAATTGGTGAAATCATCAAAACTATAGCATAGAACGGAACGCCGGCAAAATAAATTATTGGAAAACAAAACATAATGAAAATTAAAGAACTTCCCAAATCAGGCTCTTTAAGTATCAATAATAAAGGAAGTAAGATGATTAAAAAGGAAAACACAACTATCTTCCATTTTTGTAAATACTGTTTTGAAATAATCTTTGCTATGAGCAATATAGTGGCGATTTTAGCAAATTCAGAAGGTTGTAATCCAAAACTACCTAAACTTATCCAACGATGAACACCTTTGATTCCTGGTAGAAATAAAACCAATAATAGTATGATAATCGTTCCTATATAAAATGGTAATACAACGATATCTATAAAAACTTCTGGTATATATAAAATAAGAATAAAAATTCCAGTGCCAATCAATATCCAAATTAACTGCTTTATGTAATGATCGCTCAGAATTACTTCATCACCCATCCTCCGAATTGAGGCACTATAAATAGCTATTTCACCAAATATTAGTAATAGTATTAGAATAATTAATAAAAACCAATCCAACTGCTTTGTAAACTCTTTTGTAATCATCTAATTAATATTTATAGCCAATACTTTCTATCAAGACTACGATATTGGATTGCTTCGCTTATGTGTTCAGGTTTGATATCAATACTCTTATCCAAATCAGCTATGGTGCGTGAAACCTTTAGAATTCTATCATACGCACGCGCAGAAAGCCCAAGTTTCTCAATGGCAATCTTTAAAAGTTCTTTACACTCCTGGTTTATTTTGCAGTACATCCTGAGATGTTTTGATACCATATCATTATTTGAAAATATATTTTTATTCTGGGCAAATCTTTCAAGTTGGATTTTTCTCCCTTCATTTACTCTGTTTCGGATATCTACTGATTTCTCCCCTTTGGGATCAGTAGAAAGTTCATCATATTTTACAGCTGGAACTTCTACATGAATATCTATTCTGTCTAATAATGGACCGGAAATTCGTGAAATATATTTTTGAATAATCGCTGGTGAGCAAGTACACACATGCCCTTTAACATTACTTCCAAAATATCCACAAGGGCATGGGTTCATTGATGCTACAAGCATAAAGTTTGCAGGAAAAGTTAAAGATTGGACAGCCCGTGAGATTGTAACTACTCCATCCTCCAAAGGTTGACGCATAACTTCTAAAACTGTCTTTTTAAATTCAGGCAATTCATCTAAGAAAAGGACTCCATTGTTTGCAAGAGAAACTTCACCAGGTTTAGGATAACTCCCTCCACCTATTAATGCAACATCACTAATGGTATGATGAGGTGAGCGAAAAGGTCTTACTGCAACAAGCGAATGTTCTGATTGTAATTTGCCAGATACTGAATGAATCTTGGTAGTTGTTATAGCTTCCTCTAAAGTCATTTCAGGTAAAATGGATGGTATTCTTCGAGCGAGCATTGTTTTTCCAGCTCCGGGTGGTCCAATCATCAGGATATTATGGCTTCCTGCAGCTGCAACCTCTAATGCTCTCTTTACATTATACTGTCCTTTCACATCAAACATATCAATAGTATCAATTCTTTCTTTCTCAAAAATGGATGATAAATTTACTTTTACAGGAGATATATCCAATTCATTGTGTAAAAACGCAATACATTCTTTCAAATTATTTACAGGATATACTGAGATACCATCCACAACAGCAGCTTCTTTTGCACTTTCTTCAGGCACAATAATTCCTTTGAGACCATTATCCTTTGCTGCTAAAGTTATTGGTAAAATACCCCTAATAGGTCTAACCTCTCCGTTTAAGGAAAGCTCGCCAACAAGTCCAAACTCATCAAGATAATTGGGAGAAATCTGCTTTAATGAAGAAAGCAACGCAATAGCAATTGGCAGGTCGAATGCGACACCTTCTTTTTTCACATCTGCTGGAGCCAGGTTTACAGTATAAGCTTTTGCGGGGAAGTAATAATTGTTGTTTCTGATAGCTGTAATTACTCGGTCTTTACTTTCTTTTACAGAATTAGCAGGTAATCCTACCATTGAGAAATAAGGCATTGATGAAGCCTTTGCATCCATTTCTACATCAATTGGTATGGCGTCAATGCCTACTATTGAAAAGGAAATTACTTTAGTAAACATAAGACAAAAAGGTGAAATATATCATTGATGGTCAAGATAAATCCTCTTTTAAGAATAAAATGTAAGTCTTGAAGCTAATAAATCCCAATATTTCTAATTTTTTTAATAATCTTTTATTAGTGTTTACCCCGTTAGATGTTCTTATAATATTTAACTCTTGAAATCTAATGGGATACTATCTAACGGGGTGAATTTGTGTAAATTTGTGGTTTATTTTTTATTTAAGAAATTGGCACGCCAGAGAGGACTCGAACCTCTGACCCACAGCTTAGAAGGCTGTTGCTCTATCCTGCTGAGCTACTGGCGCACATAACCATCTTATAATACATTAAAAGATTGGATTAAAAAAATCTGCCTTTTTTATAGGCAGTAAAAAATATTCCAAAGAGTGATAAAATGGTAGCGATGCAGGGATTCGGACCCCGGACCAATGGATTATGATTCCACTGCTCTAACCACTGAGCTACATCGCCAAATGGTAGCGGGGGCAGGATTTGAACCTGCGACCTTCAGGTTATGAGCCTGACGAGCTACCAGACTGCTCCACCCCGCGTTATTTCTATTACAAAAAATTGTTTTGCTCTTTTAAATGTCAAGAAAAACTTAGTTTGTTAATTCATGTCAATGTTGGTTAAGTTATAAAGCTCTTACTAACCAAAATAATCTAATATTTATGGAATTAAAATCATCTTCTTTGTTATAGACATATCACAATAACTTAACTTATAAAAATATACGCCAGGACTTACCTTGTTCCCATCCTCATCAGTCCCATCCCAGACAATATCTGTCTTTACCCAGAAGTTATGTTTTTTTCCATTATATGTTCTTATGAGTTGTCCCCTTGCATTGTAAATGGATAATTTATAATCCTTTATTCTCTCATAATCTGCTGAAATAAATGTTATTTTTGTGGATGAACTGAATGGATTGGGTTTATTCTGAAAAAGATACAATTTGCTTATAAATGAAGTATCAGGTTCATCTATTCCCTGTCCTTGCCATTCATACGCTCCTATATCTATTCTTCCGTTGTATATTCTTGGATAGCCTGCTAAGTCCAATTCTGGTAAGTTTAGTCCAGTAGTATCTGGATTGCCGGCATCTATGCAAGGAGAACCTTCTGTTAATTGATAATTGAAAGGATCTCCACCCACAAATTGTGGAAGAGAATCTATGTTGCCTTCAAGCCAGTGGATTGTGCCGTTGTTGTTTGTATTTATTGCATTTATACTATCTTCAATATTGGTGTAAGAAATGGTAAGTGTATCTGGTGTTTGTATATCACTAAATGTTATTTCATCATCTGAATAATTTCTAAAGATACAATTTGTAACAGTAAGATTTGCATCATTAGCTAAAAGATTACATCTAGGAGTTAAGGAATTGTTACTAATTGTACAATTTATTAAATAAGAACCATAATAATACTCATCTATACCTAAATCTGAGAAACCACTTATATCTACTGTGGCAAAATTGTCTGCTAACTCAGTATTTATAAGTATGAAATTGCAAGTACCATAACAAATAATTCCACCATGACCACCAAAATCTGGATCAATTGCACTATTATCATTAATTTTACAATTTACAAAAAAAGTATTAGAATAGCTAAAAATAAAAACTCCACCGCCAGTCTGAGCGATATTATTTTTAATTGTAATATTTTCAAAAATTGGATAAGAATAATAAGCGCAATAAATTCCACCGCCGCCAAAATAAGCAGTATTATTCCATAATGTAATATTCTTTATAATCGGACTGGAATCATAGGAAATATACATTCCGCCCCCACTATGTGTATAACCGTGTTGTATAGTTAAATTCTCTATAGAAAAATGATTATCTTCCCAAACCACAATAAGATTACTTAATTCATCTCCATCTAAAATTATAGTTTCTTCATTTTCACCAATAATAGAAACATAACTTCTGCAGTTTAATGCAAATTTTTCTCCTGTTAATGATGGGGAATAAGTTCCACTTGCAAGGTAAATCGTATTAGGATTTAAGCTGTCCGATGTAATACAGGTCAAGGCATAAGCTATAGTTTTAAGAGGTTCCTCTGGATTTAATCCACTATTATTATCATCTCCATTGGGATTGACATATAAATCTTGATTAATCGGGGTAATTTTTGAATTTAAAATATCAAAAGT
>JAGMCF010000057.1 GCA_023129415.1 Candidatus Cloacimonadota bacterium | reverse complement strand
GGTAAACTGTTGAAACAGTTAAAATATTCTTTTATTTGTTTACCCCACAATAAATTGTGGGGCTAATCCTAATTTATATTTTATCATATTTTGCAGAATCCATATACAAGAGAATTGAAAGGAGAAAGAGATGAAAAAATCCAAAAAAGGGAAAACAAAAAAGCCAAACGAAGAAAAAGAGTTAATTACATTTTTGTCCAATGTGGCGCTATTTGAAAAACTTACTCGGAATGAGAGAAAAAATTTAAGACAGTATATGTATGTTAGGAATTTTAAAGCTGATGAACCAATATTTAAAAAGGGTTATCCTAATGTTGTATTTTATATTGTAAAAGAGGGGGAACTTAATGTATATTTAGAAACAAATGAGAAAACAAATGTTTTAAATACCCTTAAACCTCTCGATTTTTTTGGTGAAATAGGATTGTTTTTGGATGAAGTACGGACAGCATCTATAATTGCAGTGAAGGATTCTGTTTTGGTCGGAATATCAAAAAAAGATTTAGCAAATTTTATTGATAGATATCCGAGAGCTGGTAATAAAATACTTTATAAATCTGGGGAAATACTTAGCAAACATGTAATAAATCTTAATAAAAGATTAAATTCAGAGAAAGAAGAGTAACATGATTATAGATCGAGCAAGAATTATTAAATGGATAATATTCATAATTTGTGTTGCGTTGATTGTAGCAGCTATTCTTTTTTACAGATTTATTATATCATATCTTGTTGTAGCATTCATAATATCTTATTTACTTTCACCAATTATTAATTATGCTGAAAAATATCATATATCTCGCACACTTTCAATTTTAGTAGTATATCTTGTTATTGCTGGACTTATTGTACTTATGATTTATGTTGTGATTCCTCAAATACGAGATCAAGTGGTAGATCTTTCTAATAGTTTTAAGGAATTACTGAAAAATCCTGAAGCTCTTAGTTTAAAGTCATTGGGTTTAGAGAAAGTATCAAATTCTATTGACCGATTGGCGGAAAAATTTCCATTTTTAGAAATTGAAAAATATGAGTCCCTCATAAGTGGAAAATTAATAAAACTACTTGAACAATTACCACAAATTCTGTTTAAATCAATTAGTGGTCTTATCAATCTATTTGCTTTTTTGATAATAGTTCCTGTAGTTTGTTTTTTCATGTTAAGAGATGAAAGAGTATTCTTAAGAAATATTTTTTCAAAAATTCATAATCGTTATTTTGAATTCTCTCTTCATCTTTTTGAAAAGATAGAGGAAAGTTTTGGTAAATTTTTCCGAGCATTATTATTAGAAACAGTAATTGTTGCAATAATGACCATTATAGGATTATTGATTCTTGGTATTCCTTATGCACTTATATTGGGTATTATCGTGGGCTTAGCAAATCCAATAAAATATTTTGGACCATTTATTGGAGCAGTTCCTACAATGTTAGTGATTTTAATTGGTCCCACTCCTAATATCTACTTATTATATGCTACCATAATGTTTTTCATCGTTCAACAGATAGATAGTATAATACTATTTCCCTGGCTTGTTGGAAAGAGTATAGATATGCATCCTCTTTTGGTCTTATTAACAGTAATTGCTGGTGGATATGCTTTTGGTATATTAGGAATGCTTTTTGCTGTTCCCGTTGTTTTCTTAATAAAAACGATCGTTCAAGTCTCTGCTAAAAGTTTGAAAGAATTTGAAATAATATAAATTAAAGAATCTGTATAACTCAAATCGATATTTTGGATTACATAAATAAGTTTACTATAAAAACCATTAAAATGGTTAAAAGGCATTATTTTCCTTGAACCCACAACTAAAGTTGTGGGCTACCTAATTCACTAACTACAGGCGTATTAAGTGCCATAGAAGCCCATAGTTTTAACTGTGGGAAAATGGAATAAAAACTGAATTTTAACCCCTTCAGGGGTTTTTATAGCGGACTCCTAAATAATTTTATTAAATCTACCTAAATAGAATAAATTTTTAATTAATAGGATTCAAATTGTTGACATCATAAAAATAGATTTTCACATTATGCAAAAATTATAAAAATAGATTTATGTATGCACATAAAGAAGATAATAGTGTATATAAAAGGAGAGTAGATGTATCAAGGTAGTAAGGGTATACAAGAACTATTAAAGCAAGCACAGAAAATGCAGAAAAAGATTTTAGAAAGTCAGGAAGAACTTTCAAATAAAATAGTTGAAGCATCTTCTGGTGGTGGAATGATAAAGGTTTCTATGAATGGTAATCAAGAGTTGATTTCTCTTAAAATCGAAAAGGAAGTTGTAGATCCTGATGATGTTGAGATGCTGGAAGACCTGATAGTTGCGGCTATTGAAGAAGCCAGACAGAAGGTTAAAGAAATGATTGAGTCTGAAATGTCAGGTTTAACTACTGGCATAAAAATTCCAGGACTAAATTTATAATGTTTGAAGGAAGTTTAGAGAAGTTAAAAAATGGATTAAAGCAACTTCCAGGAATAGGTGAGAAGACTGCTGAAAGGCTTGCTTTTTATCTAATAAGTGGTGATAAGCAGTCTGCTTTAAATCTTGCGGATTTAATTACTGATTCTATTAATTCCATTAAAAGATGTGAAAATTGTAATATGCTTTCAGAGGAGAGCCCTTGCCCAATTTGTAAAAATGAAACTCGTTTAAAAAATGTTTTATGTGTTGTCGAAAGGACACAAGATATTTATTTAATTGAGAAAACAAGTGAATATAAAGGAAGATATTTTGTCCTTGGCAATCTAATTTCTCCTATTGATGGAATTGGGCCAAATCAAATTAGTTTCCCCAAATTAGAAAAACTATTAATTAAAGAAAATATTACTGAATTAATTTTAGCACTTAATCCAAGCAGTAATGGTGAGACAACTATGTCTTTTATAACATCAAAGCTTAAAAGAAAAAATCTTAAAATCACCAGATTAGCTACAGGACTTCCAATTGGTGGAGATATTGAATACACCACATCAAAAACATTAGCAAGTGCAATAAGAAATCGAAATGAAGTATAGAACAAATTTCTAAATCTGAATTTCTATCCCCAATTAAATCGGGGATTAAATCAGAAATAATATCAAATGATTAAAACACTAAATTCAAAACAATGTAGTGGGTGAAGACTTACTTTGTGCTTTGAATTTTAGTATTGTATTAAGAGAGGAAAAAGAGGAGATTAACAAAAATTATGAGAAGAAAAAACGCTAAATCAACATCCAATATAATTGAAATTATTGAGCATATAGAGTTTCAATTATCCAATTTAAGAAAAGCTCTAAGAGAGAATAATTCTATAGAAAGAAAGAAAAATGTGTTCCGCTCTGTCCGAAAATACGAGTTTTGTGGTATGTGGAAAGACAGAGAGGATATGAAAGGTCTATCCAGTACGGAATGGCTGGCAAAACTTAGAAGAAAGCAATGGAGCAAAATTTAAATAGAATACTTTTGGATTCAACGGTATTAATTGATATCGCTCGTAGAAATACTAATGCAATAGATTTTGTAAATACCTTGGAGGAAAACAATAAAGAAATTACTATTTCCATAATATCTTCAATGGAGTTAATTATTGGATGTCGGAACAAAAAGGAAATTGATAAGACATTAAAATTTCTCCAAGACTACTCAACTATAAATATTTCCATTCCAATTTCCAGAAAAGCTTATAAACTAATTATTCAATATAGCAAAAGTTATGGACTGGTGATTCCCGATGCATTCATTGCAGCTACTGCAATAACTGAAAGCCTGATACTGGTAACAAGCAATGTCCGACATTTTGAGATGATAGATAGCCTATCTGTTCAAAAGCCTTATTAAAATTATAGTTTGGAGTGTAAAATATGTCATCGACTGCAGATTTCAGAAATGGAATGATAATAAAATTTAAAAATAATTTGTATGAAATCATTGAATTCCAACATGTGAAACCCGGCAAGGGTGGAGCATTTGTAAGAACCAAAATGAAGAATGTCAAAACTGGAGCTGTGATTGATAATACATTTCGTGCAGGAGAAAAAATAGAAGAAATCCGTCTTGAAAAACATAAGATGGAATATCTTTATTTTGATGGAAGTAATTATGTCATAATGAATCCTGTTACATACGAGCAAATTGAGATAGCAGAAGATTTCTTGGGAGATAAAAAGTTGTATTTTAAAGAAAATATTGAAATTGCTGTTTTAACAATTGGTGATGAAATAATTAGTGTTGAACTACCCACAACTGTGAATCTACAAATAAAAGAATGTGAACCGGGAGTAAGGGGCGATACGGTTTCGAGGTCTACCAAAGGTGCATTATTGGAAACAGGTTTAAAGGTTAATGTTCCGATGTTTGTAAATCAAGGTGATATTGTAAAAATTGATACTCGTTCTGGAGAATATCTTGAAAGAGTGAAGTAGTTATGAATCCGACACAGGAAGCAAAGTATTGTATCAAATGCGGAAACCTTTTACAAGATGAGAAGGAAGAAGAAAAAATAAGAAAGAGATGTCCTAAATGTGGATGGACTTATTATGAAAATCCTGTTCCTGCATCTGCATGCGTTGTTGTTAATAATAGGAATGAAATATTACTTGTTAAAAGAGGAGTTGAGCCAGCTTTAGGTAAATGGGCACTTCCAAGTGGGTATGTAGAAATTGAGCAAACTCCAGAAGAATGTGCTGTTACTGAATTAGAAGAAGAAGCCGGTTTAAAGGGAACCATCAAAAAGTCTTTAGGATACTTTATGCAGGATTCACCTATTTGTAAGATAGTTATATCATTTGGATTTTTCTTTGAGCAGACTGAAGGAAAACTTCAACCTGGTGACGATGCACTTGATGCGAAGTTTTTTCCTATCTCTGAAATTCCTTATCTGCCATTTTCTTCTCATAGACAGTTTGTGAAAATCATAAAAAAGGAAAAGGGAATAAAATGAAGAATAGTAAGAATGAGAAGATACAGGATTCAGCTTCATCAAAATCCAATAAGCTAGAAAATATAGAAATTGAGAAAACTCTAAATATTGATGAAAAGGAAAGTAAAAAAATTTACGATATTTTGCGAAAAAGAGTCATAAAATCAGTTGAAAATTCTTTTAGTGATAAATATAAAAATGTTGTAGAATATATCTTCCTTATTCCAGATTTTTTTGTGCTTTTATGGCGATTAATGTTAGAAAAAAATATTCCAAAAGAAAAAAAGTTATTTATTGCGGCCATAATTGCTTATGTATTACTTCCAATTGATTTTATACCAGATTTTATACCTGTAATTGGTTTTATGGATGATCTGGTTTTGATTGCAATTGGTTTGGACACCATCTTTGTAAGGACTGATAAGAAAATTTTACAAAAGCATTGGAGTGGAGAGGGAGAAGTCTTAGAAAAAATCCAGTCTATAATAAAACTTGGGAACGAATTTTTATCAAATAGGATAATTGGTAAGATTACTCGTTGGGTGAATAAACGATAGGGAAATAAAGTATAAGGAAATAGGGATATATGGGAATATGAGTATTATATTTAAAATTGATATAAATCAAATTTTTATTTCTTAGTGACTTGGTGTCCATTCTCCGTAGCAGCAGGAGACTGCTACTGCGAAGGATGAACCTTTGTGGCTAAAAAGGGGATTTTCCAATGAAATTGGTGCTTGCTTCAAAAAACGAAGATAAAATAAAAGAAATTAAATCCCTTTTACAAGATTTAAACTTAGACATTTTAACATTCAAAGATTTTGAATCTTTTCCTGATACAATTGAAGATAAGTCAACCTTAGAAGGAAATGCAGAAAAGAAATCACGAGCAATTTGGAAAAAGTTTCACCTTCCTGCTTTAGCTGACGATACAGGTTTATTTGTTGATGCTTTAAATGGCAAACCAGGTGTATATAGCTCAAGATTTGCAGGTGAAAATGTAACATATAAACAAAATAGACAAAGACTTCTTTTTGTGTTAAAGGATATTCCAAAAGAAAAACGAACAGCAGCTTTTAAAACAGTTATTGTTTTTATTGACAAAGAAGGAAGCAAATTCGTAGTTAATGGTGAATGCAAAGGTTATATTGGATTTAAAGAAAAAGGTGATAATGGCTTCGGTTATGATTCTATTTTTTATTACGATAATTCAAATAAAACCTTTGCAGAATTATCCTCAGATAAGAAGAATAAAATCAGTCATAGAGGAATTGCTCTAAGAAAAATAGGAAGTATAATTGAAGAAAATATTAAGAATATATAAACCACCAAATTATACTAAATAACACAAAAAAATTAAATTAATGAGATCTGCAAAATATGGAAAATTCACCTAACTTGTCATTCCCACGAAAGTGGGAATCCATTCCTTACAACCTGTCTTTTACTGCGTCTTCCCTCTATATGGATTCCCGATCGGGGTCGGGAATGACATCTGTGAGCGTTTGGAATGACATGAGAATGCAATTTTGCAGATCTCATTAATTGAATTAGAATGAAGGGAAAGGAACAATGAAAAAAATAATTATATTATTTGGATTATTACTTGTTTCTACAATTTCTTTCGCCGAGACACATATTTCTCCCGGAGAAGTAAGCGGCATCTGGACATTTCCCAATAGTCCGTATATTATTGATGGTGAAATAAACATTCCAGTTGACAGCACTTTGATAATTGAACCTGGAGTGCAGGTACTTTTTTCTGGGCATTACAAGTTTTATATTTATGGAAGATTATTAGCAGAAGGGACTGCTAATGATACTATTTTATTTACAGCACAGGATACCACCATTGGCTGGTGGGGTCTTAGATTCTACCATACTAACACAAATGAACAAGACAGTTCAAAAATTGTATATTGTAAATTGGAATATGGCAAAGCAATTGGGGGTACTAGTTGGATGAATAGATATGGTGGTGCAATTTTTTGCCATCAATCATCTAAAATTTTAATAAAGAATTGTCTAATTGCTAAAAGTATTGCTGCCGATTGTGGTGGTGGAATTGGCTGTTCACATTCCAGTCCGAGCTTTATCAATGTCACTATTAGTGGAAATACTGTTCTTTATGGCAATTATGGTCGGGGTGGTGGAATGTCTTTTGGGTGTTCTAATTCGAGTTTAACTAATGTTACTATCAGTGGAAATACTTCTTATCGACGCGGTGGCGGGATTTACTGCCATGATTCAGATATAAGTTTAACTGATGTTACTATCTGTGGAAATACCGCACATCAATGGGGTAGTGGAATATACTGCCATAGTTCCAATCCAAGTTTATTTAATGTCACCATCCGTGAAAATACTGGTTCTCATTGGGGTGGTGGGATTTACTGTTCTTTGTGTTGCAATCCAAGTTTAATCAATGTGACCATCATCCAAAATTCTGCAGAAGAAGGGGGTGGGATATACTGTCACTCTACTTCTAATCCTATTTTAGAGAATGTTATCATCAGCGAAAATCAAGCTAATCTTGGTGCGGGAATTTACTGCGAAGAGAATTCATATCCCAGTTTATACAATCTCACCATCAGTGGAAATAATGCAGGTTCTGGTGGTGGGATTTACTGTGAGGAGAATTCCAGCCCCATCTTAGCAGATGTTACCATCAGTGGAAATATTGCAGATTATGGTGGCGGGTTTTATTGCTCTAATGCAAGCCCGAGTTTTGATTCCGTCAATCGCTGTAACATCTTCTTGAATTTCGCAGCGAGAGGAAATGATTTATATGCTTCTGGTTCTACAATTGTAAATATTATTGTAGATACTTTTACTGTGTTACAACCAGACGATCATTTTGCTTATCCCTTTAGTAACTTTATCTTTGATATCAGTAATGGCAAGGTTGAGCAAGTTAATCAAGATTTGTATGTAAGTCCGACTGGGTCTAATACCAATAGTGGAATAACATCTGATGAACCTTTACTAACAATTTCTTATGCTTTAGTAAAAATTATTGCAGACAGTATAAGTCCGCATACAATACATTTAGCGAATGGGACTTACTCTTCTTCTCAGACAGGAGAAATATTTCCTTTAAATTGTAGAAGTTATGTTTCATTGCAAGGAGAAGATAAAATTTCTACTATTTTGGATGGAGAAGAACTGAGCGGTATTTTACGCTGTCATAATGATAATTATCTTTCCATTGAAAATATGAGAATTTGCAATGGTAGTGCTAATAAAGGGGGTGGTATTTACTGCAATAATTCCAGCCCAAATATATCCAATGTTAACATATGTGGAAATACTGCTTCTTGGTATGGTGGTGGAATTTCCCTTGAAGATAAATCTGATGCAATTATAACCAATGTTACCATGAGTATAAATACCGTTACTAGTTATGAGGGGAGTGGTGGTGGTATTAATTGTTATGATTCAAGTCCGAGTTTAACTAATGTTATTATAAATGAAAATACAGCTAATTGTTGGGGTGGTGGAATTGTCTGTGACCATTCCAATCCGAGTTTAGTAAATGTTACAATAACAGGAAATTCTGCATCATCTAACGGCGGCGGGATTTGTTGTTGGGATGATTCAAGTCCGAGTTTAGTAAATTGCATTCTATGGAATGATTCTCCAAATGAAATTAGTGGCTCTGTTACAGCAACTTATTCAGATATACAGGATGGTTGGCCTGGTGAAGGCAACATAGACGCAGACCCATTATTTGCAGACCCAGAAAATGGAGATTTCCATTTAGCATGGGCTAACTTTCCAATACAAGATTCTACTATGTCTCCTTGTATAGATGCTGGTAATCCTGATACAACGGGTCTTAATTTGTCACCCCGGGATTTAGATGGAAATCCAAGAATAGTTAATGAAATAATAGATATGGGTGCTTATGAATGGCAAAAGCAAGTTGGAGTAGATGAGTTTGATGAATCTTTAATGGCTATTGGATTATTACAGAACTATCCAAATCCATTTAGTAGTTCCACCACAATTTCGTTTAATTTAGCCACGAAGTTACACGAATTCACCCCATTAGATAGCAAGCATCTAACGGGGCAGGCACGAATAAAAATCTATAATGTAAAAGGACAATTAATCAAGCAATTGTCAATATTAAATAGTAAGTCGTCAATTGAATGGGATGGAAGAGATGAAAATGGTAATCCATTAAGTTCTGGAATTTATTTCTATAAATTGGAACTTGAAGATAAAATTATTGACATTAAGAAGTGTCTGTTGTTGAAATAGTTGTGAAATGTTAAATAAAAGATATAAACAACATCATAAATATGAAAATAATTAATAAGAATTATAGATTTTTGTGAAATTTTATGGCAAAGTTAATCCATAGGAGGTAAAATGCTTAATCAACAGATATTCCGCGAATATGATATCAGGGGAGTGGTTGATAAGGACTTAACAGATATTGTTGTCGAAGACATTGCTTTGAGTTTTGGTACTTATCTTCGAAACAAGGATTTAAAGAGCGTTGCTATTGGAAGTGATTGTCGTTTAAGCTCTGATAGGTTTCGTCAGATTTTTTCTGCTTCTTTAGTAAAAACTGGCTGCAATGTAATAGATGTTGGAACTGTACCTACTCCTGTTCTCTACTTTGCAATAGAACAGTTAAAAACTGATGGTGGAGTAATGATTACTGGAAGTCATAATCCGCCAGAATTCAATGGCTTCAAACTTTGTGTTGGAACTTTTTCTATTTATGGAAAAGAGATCCAAAAAATAAGAGAGATTATTGAAGATGAAGTATATATAGCTGGAAATGGAAAATATGAAAAATATAGTAAGATTATTCAAGATTATCAGGATTATTTGGTTGCTAATTTAAACCTTGAGAAAAAATTGAAGGTTGTAGTGGATTCTGGAAACGGAACTGCAGGACCTGTTGCCCCACAAATTTTTAAGAAATTAGGTTGTGATGTAATATCTTTATATGATGATATGGATGGCAATTTTCCCAATCATCATCCTGATCCTACTGTTGTTGAATATATAGAAGAATTAATTTCAACAGTTAAAAAGGAAAACGCAGATTTAGGAATAGGTTTTGATGGTGATTCAGACAGAATAGGAGTTGTGGATGAAAATGGCAATATTATTTATGGAGACCAGCTATTGATGATATTTGCCAGAGATGTTTTGGAAACAAATCCAAGATCAATAATAATTTCTGAGGTTAAATCTTCAAAGAATCTATATGATGATATTCAAAGCCATAATGGTATTCCAATTATGTGGAAAACAGGTCATTCATTAATTAAACAAAAGATGAAAGAAGAGGGTGCATTACTTGGTGGTGAGATGAGCGGGCATATGTTTTTTGCTGATAGGTATTTTGGATTTGATGATGCTATCTATGCAGCAGGACGGCTATTGGAAATACTTTCAAGATCAGATACAAAATTAAGTGAACTGCTGGCAGATGTTCCAAAAACCTTTAACACTCCAGAGATAAGAGTCGATTGTCCTGACGAGATAAAATTTGATGTTGTGGAACAAGTAAAAAATTACTTTTCAAAAAAGAATTATAATATAAATAATATTGATGGAATGAGAATTACATTTGATGATGGTTGGGCACTTGTGCGTGCTTCAAATACTCAACCTGTTTTAGTCTTGAGATTTGAAAGTACTTCCCAAGAAAGATTAAATGAAATTCAACAAATGATCACTGAAAAAGTACAGGAGTTTATAAAATAGATAAATTAATGCGATAAGTTTAAATTTGATAATTTATGGATGTTAAATCCACTGAGTCATTTATATTTTCTGAACTTTTAAATAAGAATAATATCTTCTTAAACCTTCATTCAAAAAACAAAACAGAATTACTTGTTGAATTAACTGAAAAAATTTGCTCATATACCACAAATGTAAAACATAACATTCTTCTTTCAGATTTAAGAAAAAGAGAACAGGATTGTTCAACCGGCATTGGCTATAATGTAGCAATTCCTCATACAAAAACCCAGGCAACTGACAAATTAGTAATAATCTTTGCTCGTCATTCAGAAATAGATTTTGATTCCTTTGATGGGAAACCTGCAAAATTATTTTTTGTATTAGCTGTTCCACCTGGTTGTGATGATATTTATAGAAAGATTTTATCTCATCTTTCTAAGATGTTAAGAAACAAAGAAATTCGTGAAAAATTAATATCTGCAAAAGATAAGCAAGAGATATTTTCAGTCATTAAGAATTATGAAAATAATTCTTGACTTTTAAAATACTATTCTAAAAATTTAGGGAGTGTAATATAAAATGCCTTACTATTACACCCCCTTATACAAGGTTGGTCAAGACAACCAAAATATAATTATAAATTTGGAGGATAACATGAAGAGACAAAATTTAAATGCCTATTTGTCTGAGAGATGCAGACAATTGTGTATATTAAAGATGGAAATTCTATTTTTACTCGCAGTTACCTTACTATTATCAACCCAGCTTTCTGCGGAAGATTGGATGCAACTTTATCCAGAAATTGATGGTCCAGTTGCTGATATGGAATTTTCTGAAATTCCTGGAATTTCTGAATATGGTTTGATTTTTGCTATTGCTGATAGCGGTGGAGGATTAGGATATTTTGATAGTCCTGGAAACTTTAGTATCTTTAGTATTGCGACAAATCTGGGAGCAGTTTCTGTATCTGCAGATAATGCAAACAACCGTATTTTCTGTGCTTTTGGCTGTGGAAGTTATAGTGATGGACTTTATGAATTTGATGTTAATTCCCATGAATTTGAACTTATAGAATGGATTTATAACCCGAATTTTATTAAGAAACTGTCATCAGGATTTTACTTTGGTTGGGGTAATGGGCTACTCTATTCCACAGACGGAGATATCTGGACGGATGTAGATTATTTTAATGACAAAGATGTAAGAGATGTAGCGGAAACCAGTGATGGCACCCTCTTTGTTGCTGCTGGGAATGAGATTTGTATTGCAAACGATACTACTTTTAGCTCATTTGATACTTATTTGCCAGTTAATGATATTTATGTCCGCCACTACCCAACCGAAGAAGTATATATTGCCATAGGAGATGGAAGTTGGTCTGATGGAATTTATAGAGTAGAATATGAAGATGGAGAGATTACAGGGCTTACTTTGATAAACTGGTTTATTTATCCTAATAAGATTTATGAGTATGATGGTTTGTATGAAGATTGGCTTGTGGTCGGATGTCTATATTCTGGTGGACTCTGGCTTGTAGAGCCAGTAGAAATGGGAGAGATTCATCAAATAGGAACAGAACTTGATTTTGAGGATGTCTATTGTTTTGAAACTTATCCAATGTATTGCCCAAATATTATGGTTGGTATGGATACCGGAATTTATTTAGGGACAAATTTGTTATTGACATTACCTGTTTACCTTTCTGTATTTGAAGTTTATTGGAATAGTTTGGATGATTTGGCAAATATTCATTGGCGAACTGAATATGAGACTGATGTTCTTGGTTTTAATATTTATCGTAATGATGAGAATGATTTTACTACTGCTGTGCTAATTAATTTTAATTTAATACCTGGACACGGCACAACAACAGAACCGCATGATTATTATTATGAAGATGAAGGTATAGTTCCAAATCCAATGGATGAATATTATTATTGGCTTGAGGTAGTGAATCTTGGTGGAACCAGTAATATTCTTGGACCAATCAATTTAGTCATTCCTAATTGTGTGCTTTCTACTTTTGTTGTAGAATATTTAGATAATATCCCTACTCTTTTTTGGGTAACACAGTCTGAGACAGATAATATTGGCTGGAATATCTATCGTTCTATAAATGACAGTTCATTTGCAAATGCTGAGATGATAAATATTGATCTGATTCCTGGGCAGGGCACAACTTCAGAGCCAACTAATTATATTTATCCAGATGAAGACGTAGAAGCAAATCCAGGAGATGTTCTCTGGTATTGGCTTGAGAGCATAGATTTAGGTGGCAGTTCTTATATTTACTATCCTCCTGCAAGTCTGGTCATTCCAAGTGGAGTTGAGGAGTGGCATCCCCATGCAAAAGATATTGTATTATCTCAGAATTATCCAAACCCATTCAGTGGTTCAACTACTATCTCTTTTTTCAGCACAAAGAACACACCCGTTCTCCGTAGCAGTGCTACTGCGAAGGGTGAAAAGAGCACAAAGATAAAGATATATAATATCAAAAGGCAGCTTATAAAACAATTCATAATTCATCCTGATTATAATCGGGAAAAAATTAATGAAGTTATGTGGGATGGGAAAAATGAAAGCGGGAAACCTGTTTCATCTGGAATATATTTATATCAATTATCCACCAAAGGAGAATCCTCCTCTGGAGGAAATTCAAATAATTATAAGTCAGAGATCAAGAAAATGATATTAATCAAGTAAAAAGCAAAAGACAAAAGGCAACCCCCGATTTACTCGGGGGTAAAAATCAAAAATTCGGAGGATTACTATGCGAAGTATATCTTTACTTTTAATCGCACTTTTTATTAGTGCAGTGGGATTGAATGCAACGATAATTACTGTTAACTGGGATGGAAGTGGTGATTATATAACAATACAAGAAGGTATTAATGCTTCAAGTAATGGTGATACTGTTTTGGTTTATCCTGGAACTTATCAGGAAACAATTAATTACAATGGAAAGAGTATAACTGTTGGAAGTTTATTTCTTATAACAGCAGATAGTACTTATATTGAATCAACAGGAATAAATTCGATAAATTCTTATGCTGTAAGGTTTGAAAGTTGTGAAGATAATACCTCAATAATCAAAGGTTTAACTCTTGGAATTCACTATCATTCATCTGGTGTATATTGTAATAATTCCTCTCCAATAATTTCTGATAATATTATTAATACCCCTGATGGTTATGGAATCAGGTGTGACAATTTATCAGCACCGGTCATTTTCAATAACAGAGTAACTAATGCTTCAAGAGGTATTCAGTTATCATATAACTCATTTCCTCAAATATTGAACAATAATCTTTATGACAATGGAAAAGGTATCTTTGTTAGTAGTTCATCACCTCTAATAAAAGGTAATACTATTTCTGGAAGCGCAAGAGCAATAGAAATTAGTACTGCTTCAAATATGAATATTTTAAGTAATTTCATAACAAATAGTTATTTTGGAATTGAGATACATTCAAATATTCAGACTGAAAACATTAATATTATCAATAATCTTATAACAAATTGCTATAATGGAATCAATTGTTACAGTTCTGCGGTTCAAATTATAAATAATTCTATTTTATTCAACTCTAATTGTGGCATTTATGCATGGTTTCAACCTGAGATAATTAATTGTATTATTTGGGGAAATGTGTCAAATTTCAACTATGATGCAAATCCAATAATCTCGCATAGCTGTTTGGAAGGAGTATTTCCCATTAATGGAATTGATAATGGAGGAAATATTTTCAATTATCCTTGTTTTGTAGATACATTGTCAGAAGATTATCATTTGCAGATGGCAAGTCCCTGTAGAGAAGCAGGAACAATAGATACTACAGGTTTAAATCTTCCTGAATTTGATTTAGATGGAAACTTACGCATTCAAGATGGCAATGGAGATGGTATAGTAATTATTGATATGGGATGCTATGAATCTGAAACTGTAACAGACCCCGGGTTTGTTGAAGGTACAGTATATTTAGTCGGTGGAAACGGCAATGTTGAAGAAACCCAAGTATATATAGGTGTTCCTGTAATTCCTGATACAAATGGGTATTATCAGATAGTTATTGGCGAGGGAACTTATAATGTTACTGCACACTTGCATGGATATATACCTCAAACAATTGAAGATGTAGATGTTGTTGCAGGTGAAGTAACTTATGGGGTAGATTTTTATATGGATTACTGTGGAAATATAATTACTGTAAATCAAGATGGCACAGGGAATTATTTAATCATTCAAGAAGGAATTAATATTGCAGAAAATGGAGATACAGTTTTGGTATATCCCGGAACTTATATAGAAAATATAAATTATTTTGGACGTAATATTGTTGTTGGAAGTTTATTTTTAACTACTCAAGATAGTGCATATATTGAACAAACAATAATTGATGGAGATGGTGTTGGAAATGTTGTAACATTTGAAAACGGGGAAGATACCACCGCAGTTTTAATAGGATTTACTATTCAAAATAGTGGTGAGGATAGTAGTTGGTTGCCCGAAGAATCTGATGCTGGAGTAAATATTTTTAATTCAATACCGATCATTGAGCACAATGTCATAAAAGAGAATGGAAATACAGGTATATGCATTAATTCGTATGTATGGAATTTTCTAAATACAATCATAAGAAATAATGTTATTAGTAATAATAGTCAAAATGGCATCTGGTGCATTATATCTGTAAATATAACTGATAACTTCATTTCAGATAATACTGAATCTGGTATTAGATGTTCATCTGACTCATTTGATTTACAACTTTATATAGAGAACAACATTATTATAAATAATAATGATGGTATTTTATTCTGTTCAGATATTATTAAATCTACAGATGATACTCGTAATAATATAGTAATAATTATAAATAATACGATTCAAAATAACACTATATCTGGAATATCTTGTGACAATTTTTCACCAACCATTATTGGCAATAAAATTTCAGCGAATGTTTCTGGAATTTTATGCTATGTGAATGCAATAATAGGTAGTTCTAACCCAGATATTATAAACAATCTCATTACAGATAATGTAAGCGGCATTGATTGCTTATATCAAGCAGCTCCTACCGTTATTAATGGAACTATTACAAATAATACTAATGGGGTATCTATTGGTTATGAATGTGACCTAATCATAGAAAATTCCATTATTTGGAGTAATGATTATAGCATTACTTTCTATAATGAAACTTCTAATGCTACTATCTCTTACTCTTGTATAGAAGGTGGTTTTCCTGCACAAGGAACAAATGCTGGTGGAAATATCTATGATGATCCCTTGTTTTTTGACCCTGATATTGGTGACTATCATCTAACAGAAAACAGTCCCTGTATAGATGCCGGCAATCCAGACACCACAGGTTTAAATCTTCCACCATTTGATTTAGATGGAAATCCAAGAATTTATAATGGCATAATTGATATGGGATGTTATGAATGGCAAGGTGTTGGAATTGATGATTGGTATAAACCTTTACCTGATGTTGTGTTATCTCAGAATTATCCAAACCCATTCAGTGGTTCAACTACTATCTCTTTTTTCAGCACAAAGAACACACCCGTTCTCCGTAGCAGTGCTACTGCGAAGGGTGAAAAGAGCACAAAGATAAAGATATATAATATCAAAAGGCAGCTTATAAAACAATTCATAATTCATCCTGATTATAATCGGGAAAAAATTAATGAAGTTATGTGGGATGGAAAGGACGAAAGTGGGAAACCCGTGAGTTCAGGTTTATACTTTTATCAATTAAAAATTGGAGACAAATTAATAGATACAAAAAAAAGTTTATTAATGAGGTAAAGAAAAGAATCAAACTTATAATAATAAATAAAAAGGAAAGAAGTGAGAATAGCAGAAAGATTTTTTATCATAATCAGTTTATTATTTCCCATAACTATCTCTTTTGCAGACACTCATATCCCAGGAGGAGATGTAAGTGGTATTTGGACATTTCCCAATAGTCCATATATTATTGATGGAGAAATAAATATTCCAGTAGATAGCACATTAGTAATTGAACCTGGCATACAAGTAATCTTTTCAGAACACTACAAGTTTAATATTTATGGTAGATTATTAGCTGAAGGAACTTTAAGTGATACAATTATTTTTACTGTTGGTGATACAACAGGTTTTAGTAATTTCTATTCAAATGATGGAGGTTGGCATAGTCTTAGGTTTTATAACACAAATACAAACGGACAGGACAGTTCAAAGGTTGTTTATTGTATATTAGAATATGGGAAAGCAACTGGCTATTATCCGGATAGTCAAGGAGGTGCAATTTATTTGTGTAATTCATCCAATATATTGATAAAAAATTGTGTAATTACAACAAATGTAGCTAATTGGGGTGGTGGAGGTATTTACTGTTCCAATTCCAGCCCAATAATAACAAATAATATTATAATTTATAATACAGGTGACCCAGGTGGTGGTATTTCTTGTGGAAATGATTCAAACCCAATAATATCAAATAATGTAATAAAATATAATATCGCTTATAGTTCTTGGGAAACTAATATGGGAGCAGGAATATCTTGTAAGTATTCCTCACCAACCATAATAGATAACATAATAAGTAATAATAGTATTCCATATTATGGATATGGTGGTGGGATTTATTGTGAACATTCTTCAGCAATTATAAGTAATAACATAATAAGTAATAATATTATTTCATCGGGATATGGTGGGGGAATTTATTTTGATGATTCAAACCTAAGTTTATGTAATGTAACTCTTCTTGAA
>JAGMCF010000056.1 GCA_023129415.1 Candidatus Cloacimonadota bacterium | reverse complement strand
GCTGACTATATTAAGAATATGATTACTGGCGCAGCACAAATGGATGGCTCAATATTAGTCGTTAGTGCTGCTGATGGTGTTATGCCTCAAACAAAAGAACATATTCTTTTAGCAAGACAGGTTGGAGTTCCATATGTTGTTGTATATATGAACAAAGTTGATATGGTAGATGACCCTGAATTGTTAGAGCTGGTTGAATTAGAAATCCGAGATCTATTAAATGATTATGAATTTCCTGGAGATGATGTTCCAATAATTCAAGGTAGTGCATTAAAAGCATTGAATTGTGGTTGCGGAAAGTCTGAATGTGAAAATTGCGGGTCAATAGTTGAACTTATAAGTGCATTGGATGATTATATCCCGCTGCCAAAGAGAGATATTGATAAACCTTTCTTAATGCCTATTGAAGACATTTTCAGTATTCCTGGTCGAGGTACTGTTGCGACAGGTAGAATAGAAAGAGGTCAGGTAAAGATTGGTGACAAAGTTGAACGGGTAGGTATTAAAGAGACCCGTGAGATTGTTGTAACTGGAGTTGAAATGTTCAGAAAGATACTTGATTCTGGACAAGCAGGAGATAATATTGGTGTTCTTTTGCGTGGTATTGCTAAGGATGAAGTTGAGCGTGGAATGGTGTTAGCTAAACCAAAGAGTATTACTCCTCACAAAATATTCAAAGGTGAAACTTACATCCTCACTAAAGATGAAGGTGGAAGACATAAGCCATTCTTTAGTGGTTATAGACCTCAGTTCTACTTCAGAACTACAGATGTTACAGGAACATTATCATTACCTGAAGGCGTTGATATGGTTATGCCCGGTGATAATGTTACAATGCAGATTGAACTTCTTACACCAATTGCTTTAGAACAAGGTTTACGTTTTGCTATTCGTGAAGGTGGACGCACCGTGGGTGCCGGAGTAGTCGGAGATATTATCGAATAGGATATTCATGCGAGATATAATCAAATTGGCTTGTTCTGAATGTAAATCAAGAAACTATACAACCACCAAAAATAAGAGAAGTCATCCTAAAAGGGTTGAATACAAAAAATATTGTCCTGTATGTAGAAAACATACTCTACATAAAGAGACAAAATAATAAGTATAGGCCTGTAGCTTAAACGGTAAAGCAGCGGTCTCCAAAACCGAAGAGTGCGGGTTCAATTCCTGCCGGGCCTGCCATTATTCCATTATATTGAGGAATATGTTCAAAAAAACTGTAAAGTTTCTTAGAGAAGTAAGGCAAGAATTACGCAATGTTGTTTGGCCTACTAAAGCTGATATTAAAGAAGGCACAACTGTTGTTATTGCTTTTTCAATTATTTTAGGTATATTTATTTGGATTATTGATAATATATTCAGTCAAATTGTTAAATTTGTTCTTTTCAGATGATAAAAAAAAAATGGTATGTTTTATATACCTATGTAAGCAGAGAAAAACAGGTTAAAGAAGCTGCTGAAAGGCTCTTAGAAGATAGTGGCCTTAAAGAGTATTTTGGTGAGATTATTATATCATCACATAAAACTTTTGTTATAAGAGATGGTAAAAGGTTGGTGAGAGAAAGAAAGATATTTCCAAATTATCTTCTTATAGAGATGGCTATGACACCAGAAACTTATAATTTTATTATGCAAATACCTGGTGCTACTAAATTTCTTGGGAGTGGTAAAATCCCCAAACCTCTTTCTGAAAGTGAAATAAATCGGATTTTAGGCATAAAACAAGATAAGGACGAACTTTCAAAAGTTATGAGTTTTTTAGTTGGTGGTCGTATTAAAATTATTGATGGACCTTTCAATGATTTTGAAGGTTCAGTTGAAAGAATTATTGAAGATAAAGAAAAGTTAGTAGTTAATGTTACGGTTTTTGGACGTATTACTCCTGTAGAGGTGAGCTTCAATCAAGTAGAAAAGCTTGATTAAAGGAAAGAAAGATGGCAAAGAAGATTTTAGGAAAAGTAAAATTGCAACTCCCTGCCGGACAGGCAACCCCTGCACCTCCAGTCGGTCCTGCTCTAGGTCAACATGGGGTTAATATAGGAGATTTTTGTAAGCAATTTAATGATAGAACGAAAAATGATACTGGAATGATTATTCCTGCTGAAATTGAGATTTATCAAGACCGATCTTTTAGTTTTGTTACTAAATCTCCACCTGCAGCAATATTAATTAAAAAAGAGGTTGGTTTGGCAAAAGGGTCACCAGTACCTAATCGCGATAAAGTTGGCAGCATAACAAAGGAACAACTTGAGAAAATTGCAAAAATCAAAATGAAAGACCTTAATGCAGCCAGTCTTGAAACTGCAACCAGAATGATCGCTGGAACTGCAAGAAGTTTGGGTGTTACAATAAAGTAGCAATATGTAACAGGAGACTTACTAATGAAACATGGGAAAAGATATTTGCAATCAGTTGAAAAAATAAATAATAATAAATTTTATTCTTTGAAAGAAGCTATTGAATTACTTGCCCAATTACCGAGTTCTAAATTTGACGAAACAATAGAGCTCCATCTGCGACTTGGGGTTGACCCCAAAAAAGCAAATCAAATGGTTAGAGGGACTGTTGTTCTTCCAGGTGGTACAGGAAAAAAAGTAAGGGTTTTAGTTTTTGCTGATGGAGATAAAGCTGAAGAAGCTAAAAATGCTGGTGCTGATTATGTTGGAATGGATGATCTGGCTGAAAGGATTCAAAAAGGCTGGACTGATTTTGATGTTGCGATTGCAATACCAAATTTAATGGGGAAAGTGGGAAAATTAGCAAGAATTTTAGGTCCAAGAAAGCTTATGCCAAACCCCAAAACAGGCACCATTACTATGGATGTTGAACAAGCTGTTAAAGAATCTAAGGCTGGAAAAGTAGAATACCGAATAGATAAATTTTCAAATATCCATGTTTCTGTTGGTAAAATTTCTTTTGATAAGAAGAAGATTTATGAGAATATCTTAACTATAATGAAAGCAATTTTGCATGATAAACCTCCAGCAGCAAAGGGAAAATATATTAAAAGTATGACTATATGTTCTTCAATGAGTCCAGGAATCAAGATTGACTCGGTTGCCTATCTGAAAGAAATTCAAACAAAGTAGGTAAATGTATGGAAGAAAAATCAATTAATCCTAAAAACATTGAAAAAGTAAGTAGAATAAAAGACAATCTTGAAGATGCAAAATCAATTATTTTTGTAAATTATAAAGGGCTTACAGTCAAAGAAGATACAGATTTAAGAAGAAAATTTCGAGATAATAGTGTTAATTATTTTGTTTGTAAAAATACATTATTAAAACTTGCAATACACGATTTACACATTCAAGGTATAGATGAATATCTCTCTGGACCAACTGCTGTAGCAGTTTCAAAAGAAGATGAAATAATTCCAGCGAAGTTGATAGCTGGCTTTGCAAAAGGATTACCTGAAGAAAAAAATATACCTGAATTTAAGGTTGGAATTATTGATAATAAGTTAATGAATGTTGAAGATTTAAAAAAGATTATCACTTTACCTTCAAAGCAAGAACTTTTAGCAAAACTATTAGGAGGATTAAATTCGCCAATTTCAGGACTGGTTTTTACACTTAATGGTATTTTACAAAAATTAGTTATTGTTTTAAACGAAATAAAAAATCGAAAACAATAATAACCTAATTTCACAAGATTAAATTTTTTTAAACTTATTGAGAAGGAATAAAATTATATCAAAAATATTTTTATATGAATAAAATATGTTAAAAATGTTAGGAGGATAGATGGCAGAAGCTACTTCAAAAGATAAGATAATTAAACTTATTAAAGGGCTGAATGTTATGGAATTAGCTGAATTAGTTAAAGCTTTAGAAGAAGAATTTGGTGTAACTGCTGCTGCACCTATTACAGTTGCTGCGGGACCTGTAACACCAGAAGCATCAAAATCAGAGGAAGAAAAGACTGAATTTGATGTGATTCTTACATCTGCTGGCGCAAAAAAGATTCAGGTGATTAAGGTTGTAAGACAAATTACAAAACTTGGATTAAAGGAGTCAAAAGCTTTAGTTGATGAAGCTCCAAAGCCAATCGTAGAAAGCGTTTCAAAAGATGAAGCTGAAAAAGTAAAGGAGAAAATCGAAGCTGAAGGTGGAACAGTAGAAATAAAATAAAATCTGATTTTATTATGGAGGAGGAATAAATCACTCTGTCTAAAATGCATATAACTCTTCACATCTATTCTATTTTATTTAATTTGGATAGAATAGAGCAAAGAAAATGTCTGAAATTAGACAAGGAGCAAGTTTGAAGAAAAGAAAGTCCTTTTCTAAAATTTCAAAGAGGTTACATGGGTTTGAACTCCCTAAAATTGAGATCCCTAACCTGTTAGCAATGCAAAAGGGTTCGTATGCGCGATTTCTACAAAAGGAAGTAAGTCCACAAAAACGGGAGAAATTTGGATTACAGAAAGTTTTTATGGCACATTTCCCTGTTGAAGATACTCAAAGCCAGTATCTTCTTGAATTTGTAAATTATTCAATACTTAAAGAAAAGTATAATCCTGATGAATGTATTGCTCGAAACCTTACTTACCAAGCTCCATTAAAAGTGAAGTTCCGTCTTACTGTTTTTGAAAAAACTATTGAAGGTGAACCAAAACGAATTAAAAATGTTATTGAACAAGATTTATTTCTTGGTGAAATTCCAATAATTACTGATAGAGGAACTTTTATCATTAATGGTGAAGAAAAAGTAATTATCAGTCAACTACATAGATCTCCTGGGATTTCGTTTACAAGCGAAACTCATGGTAGTGGGAAGGAACTAATTAATGCTAAGGTAATTCCTGTACAAGGTTCGTGGTTTCAGTTTATGACTGATACGAAAGATGTTATATCAATTCTGATTGATAAGCGTCATAAGGTACCAATTACTACAATTCTTCGTTGTGTCGGGCTCTCAGATAATAATTCAATCCGTATTACATTTTATAAAAGTGAAAAGATTGATATTACAAAAGATGACTTTAGTGATCGTTTCCTATATGAAGATGTTATTGATAAGAAAAGTGGTGAAATTCTGGCTGAGGGTGGAAATCTTATCACTGAGGCGATTGTAGATAAGTTAGTGAGTGCAGGAATTGAGAAGATTTTAGTTATTGATAAAGACTATGAAGATGAAAGGAAAATTATTGAGAGCACCTTAGCTAAAGACCCAAATTCATCAACAGAACAAGCGTTAAAGTCTATATACAATATAATTCGTCCTGGTGAAGAACCATCGCTTGAGACTGCTAAGGAATTAATTGATAGAATTTTCTTTAACGAAAAACGATATAGTTTGGGTGAGGTTGGAAGATTTAAACTTAATAAGCGTTTAAATTTAGATATTAACCTTAAGACACAGATTCTCACACAAACCGATTTTATTGCTATTATAAAAGAGATTATTAAAATTTATAAAGGCAAAAGCAGAACTGATGATATAGATCATCTGGCTAATAGAAGAGTTAGTGGAGTTGGGGAGTTAGTAGCAAATCAGTTTTCAATAGGATTATCTCGAATTGCTCGAATCGCAAGAGAAAGAATGACATTAAGTAATCCTGATGAAATCACAGTATTGGGTTTGATTAATACTAATGCATTAATGGCTGTTGTGCATTCATTCTTTTTAACCGGTGAGCTTTCTCAATTTATGGAGCAGACAAATCCTCTTGCTGCAATAACTCATATGAGAAGATTTAGTGCTTTAGGTCCAGGTGGTTTAACTCGTGAAAGAGCAGGATTTGAGGTGCGCGATGTTCACTATTCTCATTATGGTAGAATATGCCCAATTGAAACTCCAGAAGGTCCAAATATCGGTTTATTAACTTCACCTGCTATTTATTCTTGCGTCAATGATTATGGATTTCTTGAAACACCATATATTAAAGTAAATAATGGAAAATTAAGCCATCAAGTTGATTATTTAGATCCGGTACAAGAAGAGAATAAAAATATTGCTCAAGCTGGAATTGAAGTTGATAAGAATGGAAATATCTTAAAGAATATAATATTTTGTTTATCTGGAGGAGATTTTGTTAGAGTTCCAAAGAATGAAGTTGACTATATTGATTCCTCTCGACAGCAAATAGTAAGTGTTTCTGCTGGTCTGGTTCCATTTTTGGACCATGATGATGCAAATCGTGCTTTAATGGGTTCGAATATGCAGAGACAAGCTGTACCATTAATCAAACCTGAACCCCCTATTGTTGCTACTGGTATTGAAAAGTTAGTTGCCATTGACTCAGAACTTGCTGTAAAAGCACCATTTGATGCTGTTGTTGAGAAAGTGACATCTAATGAAATTATCCTTAAGAAGATTAGTGATGACACAAAAGAAGATTCTATTTCATCTTTAGAAGAAACAAGAATAATAAAATTAAAGAAATTTACTCGTACAAATCAAGATACTTGTGTTAATCAACATCCTGAAGTTATTACAGGTCAAAAAGTTAAGAAAGGTGATCTAATATCTGATGGTCCAGCGATAAAGAGAGGAGAGCTGGCTCTTGGTAGAAATATGTTAGTAGCTTTTATGCCCTGGTATGGATACAATTATGAAGATGCAATCATTATAAGTGAACGAGTAGCAAGAGATGATGAACTTACCTCAATCTATATTCAAGAATTAGAAGTATTAGTTAGAAGCACAAGGGAAGGTAATGAAGAATTAACCGATGATATACCAAATGTTCCTAAATATGCTTTACGAAATCTTGATAAAAATGGAGTTGTTAGAATAGGATCTCATATTAAAGCAGGTGATATTTTAGTTGGAAAAATAACTCCGAAATCTTCAGGAATAGACCTATCTCCAGAAGAGAAATTAATGAGAGCTTTGTTTGGTGAAAGGGCTGGTGATTTTTCTGATACCTCTTTAAAAGCAAAACCCGGCATGGAAGGTATTGTAGTGGATGTTCAGGTTTTCTCGCGCCAGGAGAAAGATCAAGATACTGAAGAGGAGAAATACAAAAAACTCAAAGAATTAAAAACAACATATGATCGGGAAAACAAAAAAATCTTTAAATATTTGAGTAATAAATTATCAGGATTATTAATTGGAGAAACAGCTAATCGCATAACAGAAATAAAAACTGGTAGATTTTTTATCCCTCCAAATAATGTTATTACTGAGGAAAATTTTAAAAAGATTAATTTCAAAAAACTTAATATTGAAAAGGATTTGGTTGTTGACAATAAGAAAAATGAAAAGATTTATAATGAAGTGATTTATGGTGTAAAAAGCATTTTAGAAGAAAATGAGAATAATTACAAGAAGAGGAGAGATAGAATAAGATATGGAGATGAACTTCCATCAGGGGTTTTGAAAATGGTTAAGATTTTTATTGCGAAAAAACGTCAGATAGAAGTGGGCGATAAAGTGGCTGGCAGACATGGCAATAAAGGTGTTATAGCAAAGATTGCTCCAATTGAAGATATGCCCTTTCTTGAGGATGGTACACCAGTAGACATTGTCTTAAATCCTCTTGGTGTTCCTTCTCGAATGAATATTGGTCAAATTTTAGAAACTCATTTAGGTTGGGCTGCAAAAGTGTTGGGTTATGAGGTGGAAACACCTGTATTCGATGGTGCAAAAATATCTGAAATTGTTGATGAAATGAAAAAAGCAGATTTACCAGATGATGGTAAAGTAGTAATATATGATGGCAAAACTGGTGAAACCTGTCATGAAAAAGTTACGGTTGGAATTATATATATGATGAAACTAAATCACCTTGTAGTTGATAAAATGCATGCGAGATCAACTGGACCTTATTCATTGGTGACTCAACAACCATTAGGTGGTAAAGCGCAACATGGAGGTCAAAGATTAGGAGAAATGGAAGTATGGGCTTTAGAGGCTTATGGTGCATCTCGTTTACTTCAAGAAATGCTTACTGTTAAATCTGATGATGTTGAAGGAAGAAATCAAACATATGAAGCAATTACAAAAGGTAAAGACTTACCTGAGCCTGGAATTCCTGAATCATTTAATGTATTAGTTAGTGAACTTAGGAGCTTGGCTCTTGATGTTGAATTAATATCAGATAAATCAGATAGTAATGCAAGTTAATTAATTATAATTTTTGGGGATTATTTAATGATTAGAGAGTTAAAAAGAGATAAAGTTATTAAAGACTATAATGCTGTTAGCATTAAAATAGCTTCTCCTGAAAAAATAAGAGATTGGTCTTATGGTGAAGTTACGAGACCTGAAACAATAAATTATAGATCACTTAAGCCAGAGAAAGGCGGTCTATTTTGTGAAAGAATCTTTGGCCCAGAAAAAGATTATGAATGTTCTTGTGGAAAGTATAAAAAATATAGATTTAAAGGTTTGATATGTGACCGCTGTGGTGTGGAAGTTACAACTTCAAAAGTAAGAAGACAAAGAATGGGTCATATTGAATTGGCTGTTCCAGTAGCACATATCTGGTTTGTAAAGTCTATTCCAAGCCCTATTCAACTTCTTTTAGGTTTAAAATCAAGTGAATTAGAAAGGGTTTTATATTACGAATCATATATTGTATTAAATCCAGGTTCTTCAGAATACAATATTGGTGATGTAATTGATGAAGTGGCATATATTGAAGCGAAAGAGAAATATCCGAGGGGTTTTATTGCTGAAATGGGTGCAGAACCAATTAGAAAACTTTTAGAGCAAATAAATTTAAACGATGAGGCGGATAAGTTTCGGACAGCTATTAAATTTGAAACCAAACAAAAGAAGATCCAACTGATTAAGAAATTGAAAATTGTTGATTCATTCCTAAATTCTGGAAATAAACCTGAGTGGATGATTTTGGAAGTTCTTCCTGTTATGCCACCTGATCTACGACCTTTAGTATATCTCGAAGGTGGAAGTTTTGCTACTGCTGATTTCAACGACCTTTATCGTCGTGTAATTACTCGTAATAATAGATTAAAAGCTCTTATGGAAGGTCATGCTCCTGAAGTAATACTGCGAAATGAGAAAAGAATTTTACAAGAAGCTGTTGATGCATTGTTAGATAATAGTAGAAAATCAAGACCTGTTAAAGGTAGGGGAAATCGTCCTCTTAAATCTTTAAGTGATCAGTTGAAAGGTAAGCGGGGTCGTTTTAGACAAAATTTGTTAGGTAAACGAGTAGATTACTCAGGACGTTCAGTTATTGTGATTGGTTCAGAATTGAAGTTAAATCAATGTGGATTGCCAAAAAAAATGGCTTTAGAGCTATTTAAACCTTTTATTATCGAAAAGATAGAAAAGATTGAGGGCGTAAGCACAGCAAAGCAAGCCAAGAGATTAATTGAAGAAAAAAAGCCTGAGGTTTGGAAAATTCTTGATGATGTGGTTAAAGATCATCCAGTTCTTCTAAATAGAGCTCCAACTTTACATCGTCTTAGTTTCCAAGCATTTCAGCCAGTTTTAATTGAGGAAAAAGCAATACAGCTTCATCCGTTATTATGCTTTCCATTTAATGCAGATTTTGATGGTGACTCAATGTCTGTCCATATTCCTCTTTCTGGTGAAGCTCAGATGGAAGCCAGAATACTGATGAGTCCTATTAATAATATTCTTTCTCCTGCTAATGGAAAACCTGTTCTTATTGCAAGTCAGGATATAGTACTTGGTATTTTTTTCTTAACTACTGCCATTTCTGATGAACCGGAAGATGCTAAAGATTTACCAAAATTTAATTCACTTGATGAAGTGATTTTGGCATTTGAAAGAGATAGCGGAAAAATTTATTGTAAGGATGATTTGCAAATCCTAATTTCACATTCTAATACAATTCATATACATTCTTGGATTGAGTATAGACTTCCCATAGAAAGAAAAAGAATTATCACAACTGTAGGAAGAGTTATATTTAATCAGATAATACCAAAAGAATTAGGCTTTCAAAATTTTATTTTTGATAAAGGAAAGATTAATCAATTAACAGATGAAATCTATAAAACTTTTGGGGCAAGTAGAGCTGCAATTTATTTAGATGAATTAAAAGATATTGGATTCAAATATGCTACTAAATCAGGAACGACATTTGGACAGAGTGATATTATTGTTCCAAAGGAGAAAGTTAAGATATTAGAAGATTCTGATACTGAAGTTGAAGAGATTCAAAATGATTATGAAACTGGTATTATTACTGATAGTGAGCGCTATGAAAGATTAATTGATAGATGGAAAATCACAACAGAAGATATTACTGATTTAATGATGGAAGAATTAGAAAAGGATAGAAATGGATTCAATCCTATCTGGATTATGGCAAAATCTGGTGCTCGAGGTGGTCGTGACCAGATAAAACAATTAGGTGCGATGCGCGGTTTGATGGAGAAACCACAAAGAAAACTTACAGGTGGAATTGGAGAGATTATTGAAAATCCAATAAAATCAAATTTTAAAGAAGGATTAAGTATTTTAGAATATTTTATATCAACACATGGTGCCAGAAAAGGCCTTGCTGATACTGCATTGAAAACAGCAGATGCAGGTTATCTCACCAGAAGATTAGTTGATGTTGCTCAAACAGTGGTAATTACTGAAGAAGATTGTGGCACAATGGAAGGTGTCGTGATGACATCACTTAAAGAGGGGAATAAAGTTATTGAACCTATCAGTGATAGAATTAAGGGAAGAACTGCTGCTGAAGAAGTTATTGATCCAGTTAGCGGAAAAATTATTGTAGATTCAGGAGAAACAATATCTGATGAAAAAGCAAACTTGATTCAGAAACATGGTATTAGGTCTGTGATAATCCGTTCAGTTCTTACTTGTGAAGCTGAAAAAGGAATTTGTTTAAAGTGCTATGGTAGAAACCTAGCAACTAACAAACCAGCTACTATTGGAGAACCAGTTGGAGTCATTGCTGCACAAAGTATTGGTGAGCCAGGTACTCAGCTAACACTTCGAACTTTCCATATTGGTGGAGCGGTAAGCACTATTGTTGAAAAAGCAGAAGTCAATGCTGAAAGCGATGGTCTTATAAAGTTTGATAGACTTGATTATGTTTTAGATCGTGAAAACCAGAAAATTACTGTCAGCCATTTAGGAAAAATTAAAATAATAGATCCTGAAACAAAAGAAGAATTGAATCATTATGATGTAGAATATGGAGCAACAATTTATATTTCTGATAATCAGAAGGTTGTGAAAGATACTTTGCTTTTTAGCTGGGATACATATAATAATCCGTTAATTTCTACTGTAAAAGGCACTGTATATTTTGAAGATTTCATACCTGATGTTACTTATAAAACTGAATTCAATGAGTTAACAGGAAGGAATGAGATAACAATTATCGAGTCTCGTGATATTGTAAAACAAGCACAGTTAAGGGTTGAAACTGAGGATAACAAGAATGAATTTATTCAGTTACCTGCTAATCTTAATTTAGATGTGGAAGCAGGGAGTATAGTCTTTCCAGGAGAGATTTTGGGCAAAATCTCACGAGTTACAGTTAAGCAAAGGGATATAACAGGTGGTTTACCAAGAGTTGTTGAATTATTTGAAGCTCGATCACCTCATAATAAGGCTATAATTTCAGAAATTGATGGTTTAGTAAAAATTGGTAAGCTGGCTCGCCTGGGTAGAAAAGTAAAAATTGTATCTCCAGATGAAAGTTATGAAAAAGAATACACGATTCCCTATGGAAGAAGAATAATAGTTCATGAAAATGATATTGTAGAAAGTGGGGATCCGCTTTCAGACGGTCCTTTAGACCCACATGATATACTGTTAGCAAAGGGAATTACTGCCACCCAAGAGTTTATAACTAACGAGATATTGGAAATATATAGAAAGCAGGGAGTGGATATTAATGATAAACATATTAGAGTGATTGTTCGTCAGATGATGCAAAAAGTAAAAATTATTGATACAGGTGACACGATTTTTTTAGAGGGCGAAATTGTAGATAAGAATCATGTAAAAAAGGTGAATCAACAAGTTGAAGCTCAAGGTGGTAAAGTCGCAACATTTGAACAATTACTTATGGGTATTACAAAATCTGCATTGAAAACTGATAGCTTTATCTCTGCTGCTTCATTTCAGAATACTACTAAAGTTCTTACTGAAGCCGCGATAAAGGGTGAACTTGATCCATTGGAAGGCTTAAAGGAGAGTGTTATTATTGGACACAGAATTCCTGCTGGTACAGGTGAGAAATTATATCTGAATATAGTGAAAGATACAATTGAACAAGAATTGAGTCTCAAAAAGAGTGTAAATAAGTTACTTGATTTTAATAAAAAATAAACTTTTATAAAAATAGGAGGCTTTAGTGCCAACAATCTCACAGCTTGTAAGAAAAGGAAGAACTCGAAGTAAAAAGATAAAGAAAAATAAGGCTCTCGCAGGTTGCCCTCAAAGGAGAGGGGTATGTACAAGAGTATATACTTCTACACCGAAAAAACCTAATTCTGCTTTGAGAAAAGTAGCTCGTGTTAGACTTTCAAATAGCATAGAAGTTACTTGTTATATCCCTGGTGAAGGTCATAACCTACAAGAACACTCAATTGTTTTAATCAGAGGTGGTAGAGTAAAAGACTTACCGGGTGTAAGATATCATATTATTCGGGGAACCCTTGATGCAAGTGGTGTTGAAGGAAGAAAAAAAAGCCGTTCCAAATATGGAACTAAACATACTAAAAAGTTATAGTGAGGTTAGATGTCAAGAAGAAAAAGGGCTCAAAAAAGAGAAATCCTCCCTGACCCAAAGTATCATGATAAAATGATAGCAAAATTTATTAACCAGATGATGGTTTGTGGTAAGAAAAGTCTTTCTGAGAAGAAATTTTATAAAACTCTAGAATTGATTGAAAAGAAAGCAAATGATGATCCTCTTAATATTTTTAAAAAAGCTGTTGGAAATGTTAAACCAAAAGTTGAAGTCAAATCAAGAAGAATTGGTGGATCTACCTACCAGGTTCCCATAGAAGTGAAATCTGATAGACAGCAAACCTTAGCATTTCGCTGGATTATAAATTTTGCAAGAAAGCGTCATGAAAAAACCATTGAAGAGAAATTAGCTGCTGAACTTTTAGCAGCATATAACAATGAAGGTGCTTCTATTAAAAAGCGAGAAGAAGTTTGGAGAATGGCAGAATCTAATAAAGCTTTTGCTCACTTTAGATTTTGAGCCACGAAGAACGCCAAGATACATAAAGGGATTAAATAACAAAAAAATTAGTGTTTCTTTATGACCTTGGTGGCTAAAAAAGAAAAATGAACACAAAAGTAATTAAATATGAATAGAGATTATCCATTAGAGAGAATTCGGAATATTGGCTTAATTGCTCATATTGATGCTGGGAAAACCACAGTTACTGAACGCATACTATATTATACTGGTATCTTGCATCAAATGGGAGAAGTACATGATGGAACAGCAACAATGGATTGGATGATTCAAGAAAAAGAAAGAGGTATAACCATTACTTCTGCTGCTACAACATGTTACTGGAAGAATCATAGAATAAATATTATTGATACTCCTGGTCATGTTGATTTTACCGTTGAAGTAGAACGCTCATTACGAGTTCTTGATGGTGCTGTTGTTATTTTTTGTGGTGTTGCTGGTGTTGAACCACAATCGGAAACTGTCTGGCATCAAGCTGATAGATATAATATCCCTCGCTTAGCTTTTGTTAATAAATTGGATAGAGTTGGTGCAGACTTTACTTATGCAGTTGAAACTATCAAATCCAAACTGCATCCTAATTCATTTCCTGTCCAGTTGCCCATTATGGATGGTGAAGATTTTCTCGGAGTAGTTAGCTTAATTGATAAAAAGGCATATATCTTTGATAAAGATGATTTGGGTATTCAATTCACAATCCGCCAGATAGCGAGTGAAAATGATGAGAGAATATCTTTAGAACTAAGAGATTTAGTCAAAAATTATAGTAATCAACTTATTGAAAAAATTGCTGAATATGATGAAACTATTTTGCAAAAATTTTTAGACGATGACGAAATAAGTGAAAAGGATTTAATTGCATCTGTAAGGAAGTTAACTCTAAATTGTGATTTTGTTCCAATTCTTTGTGGTTCTGCTTTAAAGAATAAAGGTATCCAGCTTTTGATTAATGCTATTGTTGACTTCCTTCCTTCCCCAATAGATGTGCCTGGTATCGAAGCTGCAATTCCAAATTCAAAAAATAAGAAGAAAATTATAGTAGATGAAACTCTTCCTTTTGCTGCTTTGGCTTTTAAAAATCAAGTTAATCCTTATGTAGGAAAATTAACTTATTTAAGAGCCTACTCAGGAAAAATTAATAGAGGTGATTATGTCCTTAATGTAAATACTGGGAAAAAAGAAAGGATAACTCGTATTTTGCAGATGCATTCAAATAAATCAATTAATAAGGAAGCATTATATGCAGGTGAAATTTGTGCTGTTGCAGGTCTTAGTAATACATCATCCGGTGATAGCATTGTCCAACTTGATAGCCCGGTTTTACTTGAAAAAATAGCATTTGCTGAACCTGTTATGTCTATTGCAATCGAACCAAAAACTAAAATAGATGAAGAAAGTCTCGAAATCACTTTACCAAGATTATTTGATGAAGATCCAACTTATCATATTAAAAAAGATAAGGAAACAGGGCAAACTTTAATTTCTGGGATGGGAGAACTTCATTTAGAAATTTTAATTGATAGATTAAAAAGAGAATTTAAAGTTGATGTAAATGTTGGTAAACCAAGAGTGAATTATAAGGAAACAATTATAGATTCAGTTGAAGCTGAAGGCATATTAGATCGCAAAGTTGGTGAACATGGTCAATATGGACATGTTAAATTAAGGATTGAACCTTATTCAACTAACCGGCAGATGGGGAATTCTAAGAATATGATTTATTTTGAAGATATATCCTCAGAAGAAGAAATACCAAAACATTACATAAATGCTATAAAATCTGGTATATTTGAATCTTCAGAAAGTGGAGTCTTAACTGGTAATAAGGTTGAAGATGTGAAAGCTATTATAACAGGGGGTTCATTCAATCCTGTAGATTCTTCAGAGTTAGCATTTAAAATTGCAGGTTCAATTGCTTTTATAAATGCACTTAGAAAAGCTAAATCTATTCTTCTGGAACCAATAATGAATATTAATATAGTTACCCCTGAAGAATATTTAGGAAATGTCATAAATGATTTAAATGGCAGAAGAGGTAAAATCATTGAGGTTTCAGATAAAGAATCGATTAAAATTATAAATGGATATGTTCCATTAAGTGAGACATTTGGTTATGCCACTAATTTGAGATCAGTTTCTCAAGGTAGAGCTTCTTACTCTATGGAATTTTTCAAATATGAAAAAGTACCGGAAAATATTTCAATAAAAATTATTGAAAGAATGCGTGGCTATTAATTTTACGAGGAGATGATGAATAAGATAAGAATCAAACTGAAGGCATATGACCATTTTCTTTTGGATAAGTCCGTTGCAGAAATTATTAGAAATACAAAAGGAACAGGAGCTAAGATAATTGGTCCTATCCCTTTGCCCACAAAAAGACGACTTTACACTGTTCTTCGTTCTCCCCATGTTGATAAGAAATCAAGAGAACAGTTTGAAATGAGAATTCATAAAAGAATTATTGATATTCAAAATGCTACACCTAAAACAGCAGATGCGATTAAGAATTTGAATATTCCAGCTGGTGTTCATATTGAAATCAAGACTTGATAGTAATACATTATTTCTTTTGAAGGAGAAAAAATGTTAGGATTAATTGGAAAAAAGATAGGAATGACACGAGCTTTTAGTGAAAGTGGAGATTCAATTCCTGTTACTATAATTCATGCTGGACCATGTTCCGTTATTAATCGAAAAACAAATGAAAAAGATGGTTATTCTGCTCTACAACTTGGATTTTATGAAACCGATGAGAAGAAGATAACCAAGCCCCAAGCAGGTCATTTTAAGAAAAATAATTTAAAATGTTTTAAATTTCTAAGAGAATTCAGAGTTGATGATAAAGTTTTGAAAAAATACCCACAAGGTTCTGTATTAAGCCCTAATATTTTCAAAGCAAATGAGATTATTAATGTTACAGGAACATCTAAAGGGCGTGGTTTTGCAGGTGTTGTAAAAAGATACAATTTTCATGGCAAAAATATGACACATGGGACTCATGAATCATTTAGAGGTACCGGTTCTATTGGACAATGTGCTACTCCTTCAAGAGTTGTTCGGGGCAAAAAAATGCCAGGTCACATGGGTAATAAAAAGGTTACAGTTAGAAATTTAACTATATTTAAAGTTGATGAAAAAAGAAATCTGATTATGCTTAAGGGAGCAGTACCAGGTCATAGAAATAGTCTTATTACTCTTCAGAAAATAAAATAAATAAAGGTTTTTATGGATGTAATAAAATATTCAAATAATGGTGAGAAGATTGGAAAGGTTTCTTTACCTGCAAACCTTTTTGATTTTGATATAAATACCAATGTTCTTTATGAAGTTATTAAATTTTATTTAAGAAATCAAAGACAGGGAACAAAATCAGTAAAAGGCCGTTCAGAAGTAAAAGGTTCTACACGTAAACTATTTAGACAGAAAGGTACTGGCAGAGCACGTTCTGGTTCTGCAAAAAGTCCTATTAAAGTTGGCGGTGGAGTGGCTTTTGGTCCTCGACCAAAAGATTGGTGTAAAAAAATCCCAAGAAAAAAGAAAAGAATTGCCTTAAAGTCCGCATTAAGTTCAAAAAGAGAGCATGTCGCAATTATTGAAGATTTTGTGTTTGATAAACCAAGCACAAAAACTGCTAATCAAATACTAAAAAATATGGAAATTGATTACGAAAAGTGCTTAATTATCATACCAGACAATTCTATGAATGTTATAAAATCTTTCAGTAATTTGAAAAATGTTTATACTGCCCGTTCCCAAGACCTATGTTCTTATGAAGTTATGAGATCGAGTGATTTGGTTATTACTGAAAAAGCTCTACAAATGATGGAGGATACTTTTACCCATTCCCAGAAAGGTGAAAATGAGTAAGAATCCAAGAGAAATAATTATTCAGACCCTTATAACCGAAAAAGGTACTCACATAACTGAAGATGCAAATGGATACCTTTTTAAAGTTCATATAAAAGCAAATAAAATAGAGATTAAAGATGCTATTGAAAAGATTTTTGATGTTAAAGTAAGAAAGGTTAATACAATTTACTATAAAGGAAAGCCCAAAAGCTTGGGTAGATATAGTGGAAGAAGATCAGATTGGAAAAAGGCAATAGTATATTTAGAATCGGGTGAAAGTATTAAGGAATTTGAAGTATTAAAATAATGCTATTTCTAAATAAGATTGACAGAAAAAAGTATCAATTGGGTTTTTTACTCCAATATCTATTTTGGAGATTATTTAAATGGCAATAAAAAAATATAAACCTATAACTCCATCCAGAAGATTTCTTACTGGTTATAAGTTTGAAGAGATTACAACGGATCGACCTGAAAAGACTCTTCTGAAACCTTTAAAAAGAACCGGTGGTAGAAATAATCAGGGAAGGATGACTATTCGTCACCGTGGTGGAGGTCATAAAAGATTTTATAGGATTATTGATTTTAAGCGATATGATAAGAAGGATATTTTAGCGCGGGTTCATTCAATTGAATACGACCCGATTCGGTCTGCCAGAATTGCCCTTCTTTATTATGCTGATGGAGAGAAACGATATATAATTGCACCAGATAAATTAGATGTTAATGATGTAGTAGTAGCGGGCGAAGATGTTGAGATTAAACAAGGGAATGCTATGCCTTTAAGGAAGATTCCAATAGGAACAATGATTCATAATGTTGAGTTGAAACCTAATAAAGGTGCACAGATTGCCAGAAGTGCTGGTGCAAATGCTGAAATTATCGCAAAGGAAGATAAATATGTTCATGTGAAAATGCCATCAGGTGCTGTTCAATTAATTAGAGCGGAATGTTACGGTTCAATTGGTCAGGTGAGTAATGTTGAGCATAGCAGTATCGTTATTGGCAAGGCAGGAAGAAATCGTTGGTTAGGTAGGCGTCCACACACAAGAGGTGTTGCTATGAATCCTGTTGACCATCCAATGGGTGGTGGAGAAGGTAAAACTTCTGGCGGAAGACATCCAGTTTCTCCTTGGGGTTTACCTGCTAAAGGATTCAAAACGAGAAAGAAGAAGAAATATTCTGATAAATATATTATAAAAAAACGAAAGTAAATATATTTAATTTCATTATAGAAAGAAATATTTGGAGGATTGCATAAATGGCTAGGTCACTTAAAAAGGGACCATTTGTTGATACGCATTTAATGAAGAAAGTTGAAAACTTGAATAAAGAAAATCGCAAGAAAGTTATCAAAACTTGGTCAAGACGTTCAACAATAATTCCTGAATTTGTTGGTCATACTTTTGCTGTTCATAATGGAAAGAAGTTTGTCCCTGTTTTCGTTTCTGAAAGTATGGTTGGTCATAAGTTGGGAGAGTTTTCTCCAACAAGAATATTTAGAGGTCATAAAGATAAAAAAGAAAAGCTTGCAAGACGTAGGTAAAAGAAGATGGAAGCAATTGCTAAAGTAAAAAATCAAAGAGGATCAGCAAAAAAAGTTCGTCTAATAGCTGACTTAATTCGAAATAAAAATGTTAGTGAAGCAAAAGATATACTTATTTTTTCAAAGAAAAGAGCAGCAAGGATAATTATCAAACTTTTGGATGCTGCAATTGCAAATGCAGTAAGTAAAAAGGGAAAGGTTGAAATTGATAAATTAGTAATAAACAAAGTTTTTGTAGATAAAGGTATAACAATGAAAAGATATCGTGCTCGTGCCCGTGGAAGAGCTGATATGATTAGAAAAAGAACATGTCATATTACATTATCTGTATCAGATAAGTATCTGTTACCAAAAGCAAAGGAGGCAGATCTTGGGTCAAAAAACTAATCCTGTTGGTTTTCGTATAGGATTTAATAAAAATTGGGAATCTATCTGGTTTGCAAATACCAGAAAGCATTATGTATCTCTTCTTTACGAAGATTTGAAAATCAAAGATTATCTTAATAAGCGCTTGTCAGATGCAATGCTTTCAAAAGTTGAAATTTTCCGAAAAAGTGATAAAATTACAATTGTAATTAATACTGCCAGACCAGGAATTGTTATTGGACGAAAAGGGGTTGAAATTGAAAAAATTAAGCATGAATTGCTTACACTTCTTAATATGTCCAGTCAAGATGACTATTCCAGATTAACCATCGATGTTAAGGAGATAAAAAGACCCGAGCTTGATGCAAAACTAATTGGAATGGACATTGCCAGACAGATTATAAATAGAATTTCATACCGCAGAGCAATGAAACGGGCAATACAAAGAGCAATGGATTTTGGAGCAGTTGGTATTAAAATTAAATGTGGAGGTCGTCTTCATGGTGCTGAAATTGCTCGAAAAGAAGAATATCATGCAGGTAGAAATCCTCTTCATACCCTGAGATCAGATATTGATTATGCTTTAAGTGAAGCCATTACAAAGTATGGTGTTATTGGCATAAAAGTCTGGGTATGTAAGGGTGAGTTGATGAATAAATAAATATTCAATTAATAGGTATTTTAAAAATGTTAATGCCAAAGAAAGTAAAACATAGAAAGCAACAACGTGGTAAAAGGCGTGGAAAAGCATATACAGGATCCAATCTTGAATTTGGTGATTTTGGTCTTATGAGCTTGGAAAATGGATGGATTACTGCCCGTCAGATTGAAGCTGCTCGTGTTGCCATTACCCACTTTATTAAGCGTTCTGGAAAAGTCTGGATAAGAATTTTTCCAGATAAACCATGTACAGTAAAACCTGCTGAAACCAGAATGGGTAAAGGGAAAGGTGCTCCTGAATATTGGGTCGCTGTGGTTAAACGTAGTAGAATTATTTTTGAGATTGAAGGTGTAGATTATAATATTGCACGGAGAGCATTGGCATTAGCTGGTTATAAACTTCCTCTAAAGACAAAATTTATTTCCCGTGATGATTTAATAGGATAGATATGAAACCAAATGAATTGAGAGAGATGAATCTATCAGAATTGAAACTCCAGGAGGATGATCTTCGTGAAGAGTTTTTCAATCTTCGCTTTCAAAAGGCAATGAATAAATTAGAAAATCCTATGAAAATAAAAGAAGTTAAAAAAGATATTGCTCGTGTTAGCACTATAATAAGAGAAAGGGAGTTAGAAACAAAGAAATAGAATTAGGATGATTATGGAAAAAGTAGGAATTAATAAGAGAAAACCTTCTAGAACCGGTGTTGTTATAAGTGATAAAATGGATAAGACCATAGTTGTTAGAGTTGTTAGACAGTTCAAACATCCATTATATGGCAAGTATATCAAAAAACATAAAAAGTATAAAGTTCATGATGAAAATAATGAAGCCAAAACTGGAGATAAAGTAAAGATTGAAGAGTATAGACCTGTTAGTAAAACTAAAAGATGGAGATTTGTTGAAGTAATTGAGAAAAGAAGGTAGTCAAGTCATTGATTTATACAGAAAAAAATTGATTGAAACTAATGAAATATTATCGGAAAAAAATAGAAAAAATTATTTCAGGTGAAACTCAGTGTTCTTATCGGTCTCGGCGCCCAGACGGAGTGGTAAAAACCCAGACAGGGAGTTCTTATGATACAACAAGAGACAGTCCTTAAAGTTGCAGATAATTCAGGAGCAAAAGTTGTAAAATGTATAAAAGTTCTTGGTGGCTCTAAACGAAGATATGCAAGCCTTGGAGATTTAATTGTAATGTCTGTTAAATCTGCTGTTCCGCATACTGATATTAAAAAGGGAACTATTCATAGAGGAGTAGTTGTTCGAACAAAACAAGCTGTTAGAAGAAATGATGGAACTTATGTTCGCTTTAGTGATAATGCAGTTGTATTAATAGATGATTTAATGGAGCCAAAGGGAACTCGAATTTTCGGACCCGTTGCAAGAGAACTTCGCGAAAGACATTTTATGAAGATCCTGTCACTTGCTCCTGAAGTAGTGTAGTTCGAAGGATTTGCCCTCCAGAGGAGGATCTGTCCACGTGTAAACGGGGATGGCATGAGAGATTTGTATGAGAATAAAAAAAGATGATAAGGTTAGAATTATTAGTGGTGAATATAAAGGCGTTGAAGGACTTATCCTGAAAGCATTTCCCAAAAATAATAAAGTAATTGTTGAAAAAGTTAATTTTATAAAAAAACATCAGAAACCTACTCAACAGAGTCAATCAGGTGGAATTATTGAAATGGAAGCTCCAATACATATTTCAAATGTGCAATTGATATGCCCAAAATGTGGAAAGCCAACAAAAGCAAGAATGAAAATTTTAGAAGATAAAAGTAGAATAAGATACTGTTCTAAATGTGGAGATATGATTTAATGAGGAATGATGAGTAGATTAAAAGAAAAGTATAAAAAACAGGTTATAAAAGATTTGATGAAGAAATTTAATTATCAAAATGTAATGCAAGTTCCCAAAATGGAAAAGATTTCTGTTAATATTGGTGTTGGTGAAGCAACTCAAAATAGAGCTGTTTTGGATAATGCCAGAAAAGATTTAGAAATTATAACTGGTCAATATTGCATTATTACCAGGGCAAAGAAATCTATTTCAAATTTCAAATTAAGAGAAGGAAATCCTATTGGAACAAAAACCACACTTCGTGGTGAAAAAATGTATGAATTTGCTGATAGACTTTTTAATATAGTAATACCAAGAATTAGAGATTTTAATGGAGTTTCAAGAACTGGATTTGATGGAAGAGGAAATTATACATTTGGGATTAAAGAACAGATTGTTTTTCCAGAAATTATTTACGATAAAATTGATAAAATCAGAGGACTAAATATTACTTTTGTCACTACAGCCAAAACTGATGAAGAGGGACTTGAATTGCTGAGTGCTCTTGGAATGCCTTTTATTAAAAAATAATAAGGAATGATATGGCAAAAAAATCTTTAGAAGTTAAAGCTAAAAAGAAACCAAAATTTAAAGTAAGAAAATATAATAGATGTGAATTATGTGGTAGACCAAGGGGGTATTTACGAGATTTTGGAATTTGTAGATTATGTTTTAGAAAGCTGGCTCGTGAAGGGAAAATTCCCGGTGTTAGAAAAGCAAGCTGGTAATCGGAGGAATAATGCCCACTACAGACCCTATTGCTGATATGCTTACTATTATAAGAAATGGAATTCATGCAAAGAAAAAAACAGTCACTATTAATTCTTCAAATATGCGGAAAGAAATAGCTCGCATACTTTACGAAGAAAATTTTATTAGTAAATATACTTTTCTGGAGAAATCTGAAGAAGCAAAAAGAAAATTTAATCAGATTAGAATTACTATTCGTTATACTACAAATGAGGAATCTGTGATTAAAGGATTAGAAAGAGTAAGTCGACCAGGTAAGAGAGTATATGTTAATTCAATAAATATTCCAGTTATTTATAACCATCTTGGAATTGCTATAATTTCAACAAATATTGGCGTAATCACTGATAGTATTGCTCGCAGAGAGAAAGTTGGTGGAGAATATCTTTGTAAGATCTGGTAGATTAATCTTTAAACCGCGAAGAATGCGAAGATACATAAAGAAATTTAAAACAGAAAATTGTGTTTCTTCATCCTTGGTGGCTAAAAATAAAAAGGGATTCAAATGTCAAGAATAGGAAAAGAACCAATTGTAATTCCAGAAAATGTAAAAGTTAATATTAGTAAAAATAAAGTTACTGTAACAGGAACTAAAGGTAAGCTTGAACATATTTTGAACGAAGGGATATCAGCAAAGATTATAGATAATAATATTATTGTGAGTAGAATTTCTGATGAAAAGAAATATAAAAGTTTACATGGATTAAACCGTTCTTTAATAAATAATATGGTTATTGGCTTATCAAAAGGATATTTAAAAAAATTAATGATTATTGGAACAGGTTACAAGGCTGAAACAAAAGGCAAATGGTTAATTCTTAGTTTAGGTTTTTCCCATGATATTTATTTTGAAATCCCTGAGGGAGTTCAGGTAAGTTTAGAAAAAATTGGACGAGCAGAAGCGGGTGTTTTACCCGGTTTACAAGTTGTTATTGATTTAAGTAGCCATAATAAGGAATTGCTTGGTTCAATAGCTGCAGCTATTAGAGGTATCAAACCTCCTGAACCATACAAAGGAAAGGGTATTAGATATGCTGGTGAACATGTAAGGAAGAAGGCAGGTAAAATTGCTGGTGGAGCCGCGGTTTAAGGAGAATTTATGGCTAAGAAAAATATTGCAAAAAATAAATTACTTCGATTCAGACGAAAAAAATCGATAAGAAAAAAGTTATTTGGAACACCTGATGTGCCTCGTATTTCGATTTATAGAAGCTTAAAACATATCTATGCTCAAGCGATTGATGATACAAAAGGTTATACTTTAGTATCTGCTTCTACTCTTCAACCTGAATTTATAGCTCAAAAAAAAGAAGGGATAAAACCAACGGATGAAGCATTTTTAGTTGGAAAAATCATTGCAAAAGCTTGTTTAGAAAAAAATATAAAAAATGTTTGTTTTGATAGAAATGGGTTCTATTTCCATGGAAGAGTTAAAGCATTAGCCGATGGAGCCCGGAAGGGTGGATTGATATTCTAGGAGATTATATGAATAGATCAATTGTTAATGATGAAGAAGGATTTGTATTTGAGCAAGTAGTTGGCACAAATCGTGTTGCAAAAGTAGTAAAAGGTGGAAGACATTTTAGCTTTAATGCCACTGTTGTAATAGGTGATAAGAAAGGAACCATTGGTGTTGGAACTGGTAAAGCAAATGAAGTTATTCCAGCAATAAATAAAGCAAAAGAAATTGCTAAAAAGAGTACTTTTAAAGTTCCTATTAGGAATGGTACTATTCCTCATACTATTACTGGTAAATATTGTGGAAGTAAAGTTCTTCTAAAGCCTGCCACACCAGGAACAGGTGTTATTGCAGGAGGTCCTGTTAGAGTAATCTTAAAAGCAACTGGTGTTGAAAATGTGCTTTCAAAATCTTTAGGATCAAATACAACAAACAATTTGGTAAAAGCAACTATTGTAGCCTTGAAATCTCTTCGTTCACATGAAGAAGTTGCAAAATTACGAAATAAATCAATATCAGAGTTGTTATCTTAATTATTATCTAATTTATGTTTATAGTGAGAAAAATAAGATGAAACTGAAAATTACACAGATAAAAAGTCAAATCGGTCAAAAGCCGAATAAAAAGGAAACCTTAAAAGCTTTGGGTATTCATAAGATGAATCAAACTGTTATTAAAAAGGATACTCCTGAAATAAGGGGAATGATTAATACTGTTAACCATTTAGTGAAAGTAGAAATTATTAAGGGGTAGGTTTAAAATGAAATTGAATGAATTAAAAATACCACCAAATTCAAAGCAGAAACGAAAAAGACTTGGTAAAGGCAATGGCAGCGGATTTGGAAAAACTGCTGGACGGGGTATGAATGGCCAGAAATGTCGGAGTGGTGCAAGAATTCCTAACTGGTTTGAAGGTGGGCAGATGCCTATTCATCGCAGATTGCCAGGTAGAGGATTTACAAATATATTTAAGGAAAAGAATAGAATTGTTTCTCTAAATAGATTAGCAGAAATCAAAGAAAATATTATTGATATTCATCTTATGGAAAAACTCGGAATTATTGAAAATCCAAAACATAAAAAATACCCAGTTAAAGTGTTAACAAACAGTGAGAATCAATTTGATAAAAAGAAAGTTATAAAAGCCAACAAATTTAGTAAAAAGGCAATTGAATTAATTGAAAAAGTTGGTGGAAAAGCAGAGGTTGTATAAGTGTTAAAATCACTATTTAATGTTTTTAAAGTTCCTGAATTAAAGAAGAAGGTTCTATTTACATTGGGGATTCTTATTGTATATCGTTTAGGTGGTCATATACCTACTCCTGGTATTAATACCGCGGCTCTTGGTGAGTTTTTTGCACAAAGTCAAAATACGCTTTTTGGAATGTATGATCTGTTTGTTGGTGGAAATTTAAGTAAAGCAACGATTTTCGCATTAGGAATTATGCCTTATATTACATCTTCAATTGTGATGCAACTATTGGGAGCGGTAATTCCATTTTTTGAGAAATTAAGAAAACAAGGCGCTGAAGGTCAAAAGAAAATAACTCAGTATACTCGTTATGGAACTGTTCTAATAGGCACTTTTAATGCTTTTGGTATCACTGTTTTCCTTGAAAGTATAACTAATCAAGCTGGAGTACCAATTGTTCCGCATCCTGGTTTTATGTTCAAATTTGTTACAATTCTGACATTTGTTACTGGCACTATTTTCATAATGTGGCTTGGAGAAAATATTACTGAAAAAGGAATCGGCAATGGTATTTCGTTAATCATATTTATAGGTATTATCGCAAGATATCCAAATGGTTTTCTTAATATGGGCAAGATGGTCGCAAGTGGCACAATGAGCATAATGAATTCAGTATTAATTGTAATAATTATGGTTATCGTTACTGGAGCAGTTATTGTTATTACAGAAGCTATGCGGAAAATTCCTGTTCAGTATGCAAAAAGAGTTATTGGTAGAAAAATTTATGGGGGGCAAAGCACACATATTCCCTTAAGAGTGAATTCAGCAGGAGTCATTCCAATAATTTTCGCTCAATCTGTTCTTATGTTTCCTCAAACTATAACTACATTTTTTAAAGGTAGTGAATTTATGCATACTATATCCAGTTGGCTTTCTCCCGGCGCATTTCTTCATACTTTTCTGTATGTTGTATTAATTGTTTTCTTTGCATATTTTTATACTGCTGTTGTTCTTAATCCTGCTGAGATTGCAGATAACATGAAAAAATATGGCGGCTTTATTCCAGGAAGAAAACCCGGAAAGAAAACCGCAGAATATATTAATAGTGTAATTACCCGAATTACTCTACCTGGAGCAATATTTTTTGCAATGATTGCTGTCATGCCTACCTTCTTTATGAGTTATGCTCGTGTTCCATTTTATTTTGGTGGAACAGGTTTGATTATTATTGTTGGTGTTGCATTAGATACATTACAACAGATCGAATCTCATCTTGTTATGCGACATTATGATGGTTTTATGAAAAAAGGAAAACTTAGAGGTAGAAGAAGATGACCAATCCGAATGGATAGCACGCTGAAAAACGCTGACTAAAGAGGCTGAAAAACGCTGATTAATAATTATTTATTAATTAAAATAAAATATTTTTTCTGTGTTCATCAGCTTTGTCTGCCTGTCCTGTGAAATCATTTTTCTTATTTCACTGGGGTGTTCTTCTGTGTCGAATTAAAAAGAGGTAGAAGAAGATGACCAATCCGAATGGATAGCACGCTGAAAAACGCTGACTAAAGAGGCTGAAAAACGCTGATTAATAATTATTTATTAATTAAAATAAAATATTTTTTCTGTGTTCATCAGCTTTGTCTGCGTTTATCTGTGTCGAATTAGAAAGAGGAAGAAGATGACCAATCACAAGAAGTTGATTATCATATTGTTAGGACCACCCGGAGCAGGAAAGGGAACTCAAGCAAAATTAATTGAAGATAGATATAATATTCCTCACATTTCTACAGGTGATATTTTACGGGATGCAATTCTTAAAAATTCTGCACTTGGTAAAAAAGCAAATTTTTATATGCAGAAAGGCGATCTAGTTCCTGATAATATCATTTTTGATTTAATTGAAAACCGAGTTGACCAACCTGAATGTAAAAATGGAGTGTTATTTGACGGATTTCCAAGAAATGTTAGACAAGCAAAAATGTTACAAAATATGGATTATATCAAAGATTGTGAAAACTTTTTTGCGATATTAATTAACATACCAGATGAAGAAGTAATAAAAAGGTTATCAAATCGAAGATATTGCCCTAAATGTAAAAGTATCTATAACTTAATTCATAAAATTCCTAAGAGAAAGGTTAATGGAGTATACTTATGTGATTACTGTGGAACAGAATTGATTATTCGAGATGATGACAAAGTTGAAACTGTTAAAAATAGATTAAAGGTTTATTATGATTCAGCTGAACCTATGATTGATTTCTTTAGAAATCTTTCTGTTTTGCATATCATTGAAGATACTGTGTTACAAGAGGATGTTTTTCACGAGATAACAAAAATAATTGAGGAAGAATTGATATATGAGCCTTCGGATCGTCATAAATTGTCATTTGCTTCTTCGGAGCGTCAGAAATGGTCATAGTTATGGTCGAAGTGTTATGACCTTATGACAGCGAAGCGTTTTGACAGTGAAGCGTTTTGACAGCGAAGCGTAAAATGATTTCAATAAAGAATAAAGTAGAAATTGAATTAATGCGTGAAAGCAATAGAATTGTTGCAGAAGTGATTTATCAATTAGGTCAATTGATGAAACCCGGCGTAAGTACTTTGGATTTGAATAATAAAGCAGAGGAAATTATTGCAGAAAATTCTGCAGAAGCAGCTTTCAAAGGTTATCAAATGGATGATTTGAGTCCTTACCCATTCTCTATATGTGCATCAATTAATTATGAAGTTGTGCATGGATATTCATCAAAAAATAAAATTTTGCAAAACGGTGATATCATTGGAATCGATATTGGTGTGAAAAAAAATGGCTTTTATGGTGATGGAGCAAGAACTTTTGCAATTGGACATATTAGTGAAGAAAATATGAAACTACTTGAAGTTACAGAATTAGCCCTGAAAATAGCAATCGAGAAATGTAAAGTTGGAAATAGAATTGGAGATATTTCTTCAGTTATCGAAAAAACTGCTAAAGAAAATGGGTTTTATGTTGCAGATGGACTTACTGGACATGGTATTGGTAGGGAATTGCATGAAGAACCATGTGTGCCAAATTTTGGCAAAGCAGGAAGTGGTCCAAGATTAGTAGAAGGTATGACTATTGCCATAGAACCAATGTTTAATATTGGTACTTCCAAAACTGTTGAGAAAGGATGGGTATTTTGCACAGCTGATCGTTCAAGTTCTGCCCATTTTGAACATACAGTATTAGTCAGGAAAGAAGGACCAGAAATTTTGACTTTTTTGGAGAGAAATTAATGGCAAAAGGTGGTGTTATTGAGGTCGATGGTATAATTAAAGAAGCTCTACCGGGCACCAAATTTATTGTTGAATTAGAAAATGGTCATCAGGTTTTGGCACATATCTCTGGAAAGATGAGAATGCATTATATCCGTATCTTAGTTGGTGATAAAGTGAAATTGGAATTATCACCTTATGACCTTGATAAAGGTCGGATAGTATATCGGTATAAATAGATATATTATTTTTTTCTTGAGGTTTTAATGAAAGTAAGATCATCAGTAAAAAAACTTTGTAAAAATTGTAAGATAGTGAAAAGAAAAGGTACTATTTATGTAATTTGTTCTAATCCCAAGCATAAACAAAGACAAGGTTAGAAAAATAGGAGGATTAACTTGGCTCGAATTGTAGGCGTAGATTTGCCAAATAACAAAAGAATTGAAATTGGTTTAACCTATATTTTTGGTATAGGAAGATCATTATCAAATAAGATTTTAGATATTGCACAGATCAATAAAGATAAGAGAGTTAAGAATTTGACTGATAAAGAGATTATTCTGCTTAGGAATATTATTCGTGACAATTATATTATTGAGGGAGATCTGAGAAAAGAGACATCTATGAATATTAAGCGATTGCTGGAGATTGGTTGCTATAGAGGATTGCGTCATAGAACAGGTATGCCGTGCAGAGGACAAAGTACACATTCTAATGCCAGAACTAAGAAAGGTCCAAGAGCTGGAAGAATTACTAAAAGATAATATTTTTAGGAGAAATATATGGCTGTAAAGAAAAAAGCAGGGAAAACTGTTAGAAAAAAGAAAGTTAAATTACTTGAATCAGAAGGTGTTGTTCATATTAAAGCATCTTTTAATAATACTATTATTACGATTACTGATATTAAAGGGAATGTTATTGCATGGACAAGTTGTGGGAAAATAGGATATAAGCATTCAAAGAAAAGCACTTCATATGCTGCACAACAGTCAGCTAGAGATATTGCGAATACTATTATAAATATGGGTCTTAAAAGTGTTCATGTTAGAGTAAGTGGACCTGGTTCTGGAAGAGACTCAGCTGTAAGAGCTTTGCAGTCCAAAGGTTTAAGAGTATTATCTATTATTGATACAACTCCCATTCCTCACAATGGTTGCAGACCACCTAAGAGAAGAAGAATTTAAGAGGTTGTATAATGGCAAGATATTTAGGTCCAAAATGTAAATTATGCCGTAGAGAAGGTGTAAAACTCTTCTTGAAAGGCGCAAGATGTTTTTCAAGTAAATGTAGTTTGGAAAGAAAAAAGAATCCCCCGGGAGAGAAAAGAAGAAGATTCCGGGCTAAAATGAGTGATTATGGAATCCATCTTAGAGAAAAACAAAAGGCAAAAAGAATATATGGATTGTTAGAAAAGCAGTTTAAGAATTATTTCAAAAAAGCTGTAAAAATGAAAGGTATTACTGGAGAAAATTTGCTCAGATTTTTAGAAACTCGTCTGGATAATGTAGTTTTTCGAATGGGTTTTGCACCATCAAGGAATTCTGCAAGACAACTTGTTAATCATGGACATATTCTTGTAGATGGAAAAAAAGTTGATATTCCATCCTATATTGTAAAGGATGGACAATGTATTGAAATCAGGGATAGAAGCAGGCAGATAACCATAATCCACCAAGCAATGGAATCACATAAGAGTTTAGATCAATTTAATTGGTTGGAAGTTCATGCTGAAGAATTTAAGGGATATGTAAAGAATTTACCAACAAAAGAACAACTTCCACAAGAGATAGATGATAGACTTATTGTAGAATTTTATTCAAAATAAAATTTAATAACCTCATTACAATTAAAACACAGAAATAATTTTAGGAGATTAAATGTTAGATTTAGAACCGATTCAATTACCAACATCATTAGATAAAGAAAAGGAAACCTATACTGAAAAGTATGGGAAATTTGCAATCGGTCCATTAGAGCCTGGTCTTGGAACAACAATTGGGAACTCACTTAGGAGAGTATTATTATCATCAATTCAGGGTGGAGCTGTTCGTTTTGTGCATGTGAATGGTATGCTGCATCAATACAGTGCAATACCACACGCAAAAGAGGATTATATAGAATTAATTCTAAACCTGAAAAATCTTGTATTAGAGATTAATTCAAATAAAGAAGAAATATTGGAATTGAATGTCAAAGGACCTGGTAAGATCACTTCAGGTCAGATTAAATGCCCTAAAAATGTGAAAATAATAAACAAAGATTTATATCTATTGGAATTAATTGATAACATTGATTTTTCTATGCAATTATGGATTGGGAATGGTATTGGCTATGTTAGAGAAAATGAGCAGGTGGTTGGGGACAAGCCAACTGGAGTTATACCCATTGATTCAATTTATTCTCCTGTGAGAAAAGTGAACTTTTATGTTGGAAAACAAAGAGTGGATGAGAAGATAAATTATGATAAATTATTTTTAGAGATTTGGACAGATGGGAGCATTTTACCTGAGAATGCTCTTAGTCTTGCTGCTAAAATATTAAAAGATTACTTCCAATCAGTTATGAAATTTAAGGAAGAACCAAAATATATCAAGAGAGAAAAAATTGACCCTGAGTTGAAAAACTTGCAGAAGCTTATGAAAATGAAAATTTCTGAGTTAGAACTCAGTGTTAGGTGTAGTAATTGTTTGGCTGCTGCAAAGATAGGATTTGTTAAAGAGTTAGTTGCAAGAACTGAAAATCAAATGTTGAGATTAAGGAATTTTGGAAAGAAATCTCTTGATGAAGTTAAAAATGTTTTAGATCGTTATGCACTACTTCTTGGCATGGATGTGAAAAATATTGAAAAACGACTTGAAGTATTAAATAAAATTAAGGAAGAAAAATAATGAGACATCGCATTAAAGGGACAACAACATTTGGAAGAAGAAAAGCACAGAGAAAAGCAATGCTCACTAATATAGTTGCCAGCTTAATAATCCAAAATAGGATTAATACAACAATTACAAAAGCTAAAGAGGTGAGCAAGATTGCAGATAAATTGGTTACTCTAAGTAAAAAGGATACTATACATGCCAGAAGGTTGGCTTATAAAATTTTGAAAAATAGAGACTTAATAAAAAAGCTATTTGAAGAAATTGCTATTCGCTACAAAAATAGAAATGGTGGTTATACAAGAATTATTAAAACGGGTCACCGTAGAGGTGATTCTACTCCAGTTGCAATTATTGAATTTGTTGAAGAGGAGAAAAAAGCTAAAGAAAAAGTAAAACCAACTAGCAAAGCTAAGAGTTTAAAAACAAAAAGTAAAAAAGATACTAATATCAGGAAAGTCACTAAAGAACAAAAAGAATTAAAATCAGAACTTTTAAAATCCAAAACTCAAATTAATAATGATCAAAATAATAAGTAAAAAGAAGATTCAGAATAAAAGTAAAAAAAATTTCAATAATGAAAAAAAATCTTGACAATATGAAATGTTAATAAAGTATATGTCTTAATAAATTTTCCCCCCTAAAGCGATAGAAATATCGCTTAAAAGACCTCCTCAGCCCAGGTGGCCTCCCCTCTGCCTGGGCTGTTCTTTTTTGTAACATAATTTTATTTCTATAAATTCTACATATTATAAAGTGTCCCAAACTGAATTCCACAATCACTTACATATATTTTTTCAATAGAAAAGTAATTAAAAATTTCTAATAAGATTAAAGATCCTGAAAGAAGAACATCTGCTCTTAATGGATCAAATGGAATTAATTTTTTTGCTTCCGCATTTGAAAGTGTGAACCAAAGCTTTTTAAAATATTCAACATCTGATTTATATAAAATCTGTTTGTGAACCTTTTCAGGAATATATTTATGCATTTTTTTCTTTACTGCAACCAGATTTGTAACAGTTCCTCCGACTCCTATTGATTCAAATCCACATATAGTTTTTTCAATAAGTTTTGATTGTTTAAGAGTTTTTTTAATATAATCAATTTTATCTTTATTATCTTTAAATAGATTATTCAATCTTCTTACACCAATTTTAAGGCTTTTTTGCATTGTAATTTCTTTGTTCTTAATTAGAATAAATTCTGTACTTCCGCCACCAATATCAAAAATAAGCATATTATAAAATTCAGGGAATTCTTTGATATTTGCAGAATAGATGTATTTTAATTCATCATTTTCTGACAGGATATAGAAATGTAAGCCATAATTTATTTTTAACCAGTCAGAAATTTTTGTGATATTTTTTGCTTCTCTTGAAGCTGAAGTTCCTGTAATGATTATTTTGTTGCAGTTATATTTTTTTGAAATATTAATATATCCTGTAAGTATCTTTTTAGTTTTTTTGATTTCCTCTTCTGCGAGCAAGCCATTTTTCATTCCTTTTCCAAGTGAAGAGGTTTTTGCATCACGATGAAGAATATTCCAACTATCATTTTGACTTTCAGCAATTAGTAAAAGAACAGAATTTGTTCCCATATCAATAATTGAAATAGTTTTTTTCATATGAAAATCCCTTCGCCACAAAGGCACAAAGACACAAAGTAAAAAATTAGAAACATGATAAATTCAACAACTCTAAAGTATTTTCATGCTCCTTTGTGCCGAAATATCGGCATGAGTGTTTCATATGAAAATCTATTTCTTTATTTCGATTCGGGATAAACCCGAATCTACCCACAGGATGGGTAGCAACAGGTTTATCCTGTTGCTGTAATAAAACAATAAACTCATCTCTTCATTAAACCATCTTAAATTTTCATACTCATTTGTGTACCAGATGTATCGGGGACATGAGTGTTTCATATGTAAATCACTTTTTTGCCACAAAGGTTCATCCTTCGTCCCGATTTATCGGGACTACGCCTGTCCGCCGTAATACTATGGAAGGCGGGGAGAATGGACACAAAGACACGAAGAAAATAAATATACACTCTCATTCCCAAGCCCTCCCCAATTGAATTGGGGATTGGGAATGCTTAATCTTTTATATCTACTTTTATCGTAACTATAATTATAGATATTCTGAATTTATCACTATGAAAATTTTATGCTAAAAATCTTTCTTTATTTCCTTGATTAATTCTTCAGCAATACTTTTTTCTTGAATTGTTTTTAATATCTTTCCCTTTTTAAAAAGGAGTGTTTTATTTTTACCACCAGCTATACCAATATCTGCTTCCTTAGCTTCTCCAGGTCCATTTACAACACAGCCCATTATTGCGATAGTAAGGTTTTGATTTATTTTCAATTTATTAATTTCATATTCTACTTTTTTTGCAATTTTAATAACATTAATCTCTGTGCGTCCACAAGTTGGACAAGAAATAATATTTGGACCTTTTTTTAATCCTAAGGATTTTAAAATTTCAATCCCAACTTTTACTTCTTCAACTGGATTTTCTGTTAGGGAAACTCGTATTGTATCGCCAATTCCTTCTGAAAGCAAAGCACCAATTCCAATAGCTGATTTTATTGTGCCTGTAAATTTCGTTCCTGCTTCTGTAATTCCAAGGTGGAATGGGTAATCAACTAATTTTGCCATTTTTCTATAACTTTCAATAGTGAGTGGAACAGAAGATGATTTAAGTGAAATTTTTATGTCATAAAAACCAAGCTTTTCACAGAGTCTAATATGTCGCAATGCACTTTCTGTAATAGCTTTAGCTGAGATTCCGTATTTTTCTTTAATGTCCTTTTCTAAAGAACCGGAATTAACACCAATTCTTATTGGGATTTTTGCTACTTTTGCTGCATTAACTACTTTGGCTATTTTATCACAGCTTCCAATATTTCCGGGATTTATACGCAAAGCATCAATCCCATTTTTTATTGATTCTAATGCAAGGTAATAATCAAAATGAATATCTGCAATGATTGGAATTGTTGTGGATTTTTTTATTTCTGGGATATGATCTGCTGAAGTCATATCTGGAATTGCAATTCGGACAATATCGCACCCAATAGATTCAAGCTGTTTTATTTGTTTAATTGTTTTCTTAACATCTCTTGTATCAGTATTAGTCATGGATTGAACAGAGATAGGGGAGTCACCACCGATTGATACATAACCAATTTTTATTTCTCGTGTTTTTCTTCTTTTAATCATTTAATATTTCCTTTTCAAAAGCTAACAATTTTTTCTTGACCTCAATATCTGCAGAAAACCCTCCCCAATTTCCATTTGATTTTATAACTCTATGACAGGGTACAACAATAAGTAAATGATTTTTTCCAAGAGCATTTCCAACAGCTCTTTGTGCAAATTTATGATTTATATTTCTTGCGACTTCTATATAGGACATAGTTTCACCAAATGGAATTTTATAAACAAATCTCCAAACATCTTTTTGAAACTTTGTTCCTAATAAGATAGTTGGCAGGTCAAATTCTTTTCTTAAACCTGAAAAATATTCTTTTAATTGAATCAGGAAAATATTATTATTTGAAGGTTTTATAAAAGCATCTGGATAAAATTTATAAATCCACTTGTTACAATATTCATCAATGCTAATATGAAATAATCCCTTTTTGTTAAAAAACAAATATAGGTTGCCAATGAAAGAATGCAGCTCACTTTTGTAGAGAATTTTCATTATAGAATACTCTCTTGATGAAAAAATATTGTCAATTAAAATCTCAATTTATTTGACAAGAAATTATTGTTAAACATCTAAAAGGCAAAGGAAATAATAAATAAAAATGTTTGGTTTCAAAACATGAACAAAGTTGTAAGTATTTCAATAAAAGTAGATTTAATACAAAAAGTATAACAATATTATTAAATTATTAGGAAGATATTATGGAAAAACGAATGGTTGATTATTTTATTTCATTGGTTAAAATTGATAGTGAATCTAAAGATGAGCTTGAAATGGCAGAAAGAATGAAAGATGATTTGGTTGCTATGGGTGCAGAGGTTATTTTTGATGATGCTCATGCAAGGACAAAGGGAAAAATTGGTAATTTAATTGCTCGTTTTCCAGGTAAAATTGATAAAGAACCACTTCTTCTTAGTGCGCATCTTGATACTGTTAAACCCGGAAAAGGTGTAAAGCCCATAATTAAAGATCGCAAAATAAATAGCGATGGAACAACGATTCTTGGGAGTGATGATAAGTCTGGAATTGTTGAGATTGTAGAAGCAATAAGAAGGTTGCAAGAACAACAATTTAAGTATGCACCTCTTGAGGTTCTTTTGACTATTTCTGAAGAGATTGGACTTTTAGGATCAAAGAATTTGGATTATTCTCTTTTGAAAGCGAGGAGGGGCTATACATTAGATAGTCATAAAGTTGGTTCTGTAACTATTCAAGCTCCAGCTTTAAATGTTATTGAGATTAAGGTTTTGGGGAAAGAAGCTCATTCTGGTGCTTCTCCAGAAAAGGGAATCAACGCTATTCAGGTTGCTTCTGAAGCAATATCAAAACTAAAACTTGGAAGAATAGATGATGAAACCACGGCTAATATTGGTAAAATTTCTGGGGGAGTTGCAAATAATATTATACCTAATGTTGTAACTTTAAGTGGAGAAGTGCGTAGTCATAATGAAGATAAGCTTCAGAAAATTACAAATGAAATTATTAAAACATTTGAAAAAACTGCTAAAAAATATCAGATAAAGATAGAATCCAAAGTCTTTGAAGCAAAAGTTGATGCTAAAGTATCAAAAGATTTTCCAGCAATAATAATAGATAGTAATAGTGAAATTGTAAAAATTGCTCTAAATGCAGCAAAGAATATTGGAATTGAATCAGAAATTGAAATTGGTGGGGGAGGAAGTGATTCAAATATTTTTTATAGTCATGGTCTTAATATGCCGATACTTGGTACAGGTATGAGAGATGTTCATTCTTTAAGTGAAAATATTAGTATTGAAGATCTTGAAAATGGCACTCGTTGGGTTATGGAAATTATTAAAGAATATAGTAAAAAATAAACATGTCTTCGACACATCGGAGATAAAATATGTCATCGCCTATTTAATATTATGAAGGCGAGATAGATGAAGGGAGAGAAAAATGAAAAAATATCTATTATCACCAGGTCCAACCCCAGTTCCTGAGGACATTTTACTAACCATAGCAGAACCAATGATTCATCATCGAACACCGGCATTCAAGGCTATGGTTGGTCAGGCTATTGAAGGATTGAAATATATATTCCAAACTAAAAATGATATATTAATTTTCTCTGCATCTGGAACAGGTGCTATGGAAGGTGCGATCTCAAATGTGCTAAACAAAGGCGAGAAAGCGATTATTGTAAGAAATGGAAAATTTGCTGAAAGATGGGGAGAAATCGCAGAAAAGTTTGGAATTGATCCTATTTATATTGATCTGCCTTGGGGTACTGTTGTCGAACCTGAAATCATTGAAAAGTTGCTTAAGGATAAGTCAGACATTAAAGCTGTTTATACTCAACTAACAGAAACTTCTACTGGAGTGGTTTTACCAGTTAAAGAACTTGGTGATATTATAAGTAAAACTGATGCTTTACTCGTGATAGACGCTATTTCAGGTTTGGGTGGACAGGAATTCTATATGGATGACTGGAAGGTTGATATATGTGTTGCTGGCTCTCAAAAAGGATTAATGCTTCCTCCCGGACATGCTTATGCTGCTGTTAGTGAGAAAGCATGGGCAAAAATTGAGACCTGCACACAATCAAATTATTATTTCGACTGGAAATCTTATCGTAAGAAATTAGCAAAGAATACTGACCCATATACCGGTTCTGTGATCCATGTTAAGGGCTTATTAAAAGCTATTGATATAATTAAAGCAGAAGGTATTGAGGAAAGATTTGTTCGTTATCGTGTTTTAGCAAAAGCTTGTCGTTCAGCAGTAGCAGCCCTGGGTTTGGAATTGTATGCAAATCCACCCTGTGATGTTGTAACTGCTGTTATAGTTCCGGAAAATGTCGATGGACTTGCATTAGTGAAAAAGATGCGAGATGAGTATGGATTTACCATTGCTGGTGGTCAAGCTGAAGCCAAAGGGAAAATCTTCCGTATCGCTCATATGGGTTATATTGAATGTTTTGATATTGTTGCTGCTATCTCTGCTTTAGAGATGGTTTTACATGAACTGGGTTGGAAATTTGAATGGGGTGCTGGACTTTCTGCTGCACAAAAAGTTCTTGCTGAAGAATATAAATTCTAATGAAAGTAAAAAGATGTGATTAATATTTTGGCGGGAATGGCTTTCCCGCCTTTTATTTAATCAAGTATGGAGTGCACCAAGCGCCTGTCCCGTAAGGAGGTTTACACTGTGAAATGCGAAGCAATATTTAACAGAGAATGACTGTATCGGGGTCTTGGTGCAAATATGCAGTAATCCCGATGAATATCGGGACACTCCAAAATGTACTCTAATGAATTATAATTATGCCATTAAAAATAAAGTTTGCAAGAGATAATACAATTGCAAATAGAATTGGAATCCAAGCCAATGATATTCTTTTATCTATAAATAATCACAACATTAATGACATTATTGATTACAAATTCTATCAAGCAAATGAGATTCTGAGGATTAAAATTAAGCGAGATGGTCGCAGTAAAACATATTTGGTAAAAAGGGAATATTCAGAAGATTTAGGTTTAGAATTTTATCCAATAAAATGTCACAGATGTAATTGCAACTGTATTTTCTGCTTTGTTGACCAGATGCATCCTGAAGCTCGTCCATCTTTAAAAATCAAGGATGATGACTATAGGTTTTCATTTTTATTTGGAAATTTTATATCACTAACAAATATATCTAACTCTGATTATTCAAGAATTATTAACCAGCGTCTATCTCCACTCTATATTTCAGTACATACAACAGATGATAAGCTCAGAAAAAAAATGATGAGATATAGAGTAAAAATTAATATAAAAGAAAGATTGAAATTCCTTGCTAAAAATGGAATTCAAATGCACACTCAAATAGTTTTAATCCCAGAATGGAATGATGGAATAGAGCTGGAAAGAACTGTTTTTGACCTTGCTGAGTTATATCCTTCTGTTCAGTCAATTGCTATTGTGCCAGTTGGATTAACAAAATTTAGAGAAGGGTTAACACCTATAAAACCTGTTGATGCAGGTTTAGCAAAAAGAGTGATTTCTGATTCAATGAAATGGCGAGAAAAACTTAAGCAGAAATATGGCACTGGTTTAGTTACATTGGCTGATGAGTTTTTTCTTCTTGCAAGAGAAAAAATTCCAGAAGAAGAGTATTATGATGATTTTCCACAAATTGAAAATGGGGTGGGGATGACAAGAAAGTTTTTGGATAATTGGGAGAGAATAATAGATAGTTTAAAATTAGATAGGAATATAAAATCAATTAGTATTGTAACTGCTGAACTTATCTATCCTATTATAAAAAATCTGGCAATTGAATTTCAGAAATCTCATAAAATTAGAATTAATGTAATAAAAGTCAAAAACGAATATTTGGGGGAGACAGTTACGGTAACTGGTTTATTATCATGTTCTGATGTTATTAAAGCCATTAAAGAAAATGATTGTGGAGATTTAATAATTCTTCCTGAAAATATGTTTAATGAAGACGCGCTTACATTAGATGATAAGACAATCGAGGATTTGAGAATTGAAACTGAAAAAGATATAGAAATAGTTGAAGAAATATAACCATAAAAAAGAAGTACAAATTTGCCAATGAAAATCCTGGATATTTTAAATACTGTTGGTTAACGGACAATATATAATAAAACCAGCATCAGATATTTGTGTTTTGGTATTTATAAACAGCAATAACTATGTATTATTGCCTCTTATAGATGTCAATAAGTTGAGCAATTAACATAATTGAACCAGCTTTAGTTCTTCAGCAATCATAATCTCATTTTAAATTCAACATCCATTTCCAAACAGGAATAATATGAACCTTTATACCTCTGAAATTTTAGAAAAAGAAGTAAATCTATTTCCTAAAATAAAGACTTTTTACCTATGGGAGATGTGTCTATCAAAGCAATGAATTATATTTGGAAAAGACGAACAGTAAGGAAGGTTATTCCAAGCGATTCTACATATAAAACAAGACATCAAGAATTTTACTATGAGGGAAAAAGGGTGTTTCCATCATACACACCAACAGGGAAAAACTATCTAATCGAGAGATCAAAAAGAAAAATGATTGAGGAAGATATTAAGGAGGTAATGAAATTAATCAAATAATTGGTAGTGTTCGTAAAAACTTTGCATAACTGTTGTTGTGCCAAAATGCTTTTCAAAAAAAGAATGATAGAAGAAAATTAATATGGATAAACTGAAAAATTACTAATTAGTATCTGTCAGTAAAGACAGTTTTTAAGTAACCTTGCGATCCCGATATACCCATTCTCCCCGCCTTCCATCCCGATGTAATTGGGACGGTCACCGACGCTCCATAGCTTTAGCGGCGGAGCGCGGACAGGCGTAGTCCCTACTTAATCGGGACGAAGCCCGCCTGCCCCGCCTGCTAAAGTTTGACGGGCAGGCAAGCCTTGACGGGCAGGGGTGAATCGGGACATAATGGTTTGTTCTTAAATTTCTGCGAGAAAAAGCTTATGAGTAAAAACCAATATAAATGTAATAAATGCGGGAAATTCTTTTATGAAAATGAGTTATGTAATGTTGACAAAACATATATATGCCTAAAATGTATGTATGGAGAAATAAAGCCATTTGAAATTTATCCCATTGGTATTGTAAGAAATAATTTACAAAGAAATCATGCAAAATTTGGTATTCAGGGAGATAGTGCTATATCCAGAATCGAACTTATTTCTTCTCAGAAACCATTTATGTACAAACTTGATGAAGAGAAGTATCTAACAATTATTTATTATCTTCATAAATCAAGATCAGTCAAATCTGTATTTAATAGAGGTTTTGATGGTAAGAAGGTTGGTGTTTTTGCTTCACGCACTCCAGATAGGCTTTCAAAAATTGCAATTCAGGATGTAAGGTTGATAAAAGTTAAAGGGACAACTCTCTATGTTGAAGGTCTTGATGCAATTGATGGGAGTCCTGTTCTCGATATTAAAATGAAATTGAGTTCCTTTGATGTTTTGAAGAAAGGATAAAATTTCACTTTATGTATTATCAGAAAATGGATAATTTCGTACTTATTTTTCTTGACTATTTTTCCTTTTACTTATTTTTATAAATAAGAGCGGGTATAACTCAGTGGTAGAGTATTAGCTTCCCAAGCTAAGAGTCGCGAGTCCGAATCTCGTTACCCGCTCCATTTTTTTGAAAATTTCAATTTAGCCATGAAAGGACACGAATATAACAAATAAAGCTACACCATTTGTTTCAATGAAGTTAGTTGTGGAAGTAATATGAAACATACATATCCCCGATACATCGGGGACACCCCATTAAATAGGAAAAGATTTAACCCCAGTGGAATAAGAAAAAATTCCACAGGGCAGGCGAGGCAGGCAAAGGAGAATGAAAATTATTCACCGTATGGAATAATGCTTTGCACTCGTCTTGGCGCCGAAGCCAGATTAAAATCTTTGATTTTATTCCACAGGGTAAATAACTGAAAAGGTTCAATTTTATGAATAAGATTTTGTTTGTGTTAGTTCGTGTAGTTCGTGGCAAAAAAAGGATTTTCAGATGAATATTTTATTTTATAATGGAAAAGTTTTAACTCAGGAAGTGTTACAACCTTTTGCTGATACTGTTTATGTTAAAGGAAAAAAAATTGAATATGTAGGGAACAAAAGCAATCAAGATGTTGAAATAGAAAAAGATACAATTACAATCGATTTAAAAGGAAAAATTTTACTTCCAGGCTTTATAGACACACATACACATTTTGTAAATTATGCATTATCAAAAGCTAAAATTGATCTTTCCGAAACGAAAAGTATGGATGAATTAAGGCAAAAATTATTAGATTTTAAACAAACAATTACACCAGATATAAAATGGATTAGTGGAGTGGGCTGGAATAAAAATGTATGGTCGGATTGCAGAGGATTTAATAGATATTTTATTGATGATATATTTTTTGACATTCCAGTATCCTTAGCCAATAAAGATAGGCATACATTCTTGTGCAATTCAAAGGCATTAGAAATAATAGGAATTATTAAAAATACTCCCGACCCTGATGAAGGTAAAATTGGATTCTTTCCTGACGGAACTCCTGATGGATTTCTATACGAAAATGCATGGAAATTGATAGATAATGTCAGACCTGAATTACCTTTTGAGATTCAAGAGAAATTGTTAAAAGAAGCTATTACTGAAGCTCATACTTTTGGTTTAACTGGTATCCACAGTATGGAAAGGGGAAATGCATATAATCTTTTCAAAACTCTTAAAGATAAGAATGAACTGAACATAAGAGTTTGCTGGCATTTCCCATTAGAATTGCTGGATAAAATGATTGCTAATGGAATCCAATCTTATACTGGAGATGATTGGTTTAAATATGGTGGAGTAAAATTATTTATGGATGGCTCGCTTGGTTCTCAAACTGCTTATATGTTCCACCCATATTTAAATAGTAAAGATAATTATGGCTTTTTAATAAGAAGTGAAGATGAGTTTTATTACTTGATTGTAAAAGCAGGAAGACATGGTATTTCCACTTCTACTCATTCTATTGGAGATAGAAGTAATAATATCGTAATTAATGCAATTATTAGAGCAAATAGAAATCCTGAACTCGCTGAAAAAAATCTTTTACACCGTATTGAGCATTGTCAATGTGTAATTCCATCGGACCAGAAAAGAGTTGCAGGTGAAGGGATATACTGTGCAATGCAACCAGTTCATATTAGTCTTGATGCAAAAATTGCTGAAAAATATTGGGGGAAATATGAAAAAAATTCCTATCCATTTCGTTCACTTTTGGATTATGGAGCGAAAATTGGTTTTGGCTCAGATGTACCAATTGAAACTCACAATCCATTTTTAGGAATTTATTCTGCGATAGAAAGGAAATATCAGAATAATCCTAAAAACCCAGGTTGGCTTCCCGAACAAAAGATTACAGTTGAACAAGCTATAAAAGCATACTCAATTTGGGCAGCATACGGTTCGAAAAGTGCTGACAAACTTGGTTCGATAACTTCTGGAAAATATGCTGATTTGATTGTTATTGATGATTACACCAAAGAGGATTACTCATTTTGGCTGAAAGCAAAACCCTATTTAACTGTTTTAGACGGCAAGATAGTTTATAATCATCTAACCTAATCCGGATAAACCGTAACCAATAAGAATTGACCACCGAGAAACACCGAATGAACACCGAGAACATAAAATTTTATAAGTTGAATAGAAATTTTAACAGGGTGAATAATTTGTGTTTTGGATTTTGATATTTTATTAGAAATTAGTCCCGACATGTCGGGAGTAATTAGTCATTTCACGACAACTTGTTGGTAAGTTTCATTTTTTAAGTGCCTAACATAGTATTACTTAATTTTTCTCTTATTTATATACAATTTATACAATCAATATTTTTATAATAAAACCTCTATTTTAAAAAAAATAACAAAAAAATTAAAAAATATTTGACAAGCTCTCAAAAGAATTTCTATTTTGGCATTGTTTGTCAATATTGTTCAAAAATATTCATTTATTGGCATTTTGGAGGTAAAAGTGTCTGGAACTTTTATGGGTCGATTCGAAAATTCAATTACAAACCGCAGAGTAAGTATCCCTTTAACCTTTAGAAAATTATTATCCCCGGAATCAGGAATGCAATTAGTTGCAGTAAGAGGAAGATTAAATACTATATATATTTTCCCATTGGATAGTTGGAAAAATTTAGAAGCAAAATTAGCAAATGGAACCGATGAAGAAAAGGAATTATTAAGGAAATTCAGATTCTATGCAACAGCACTAAGCATAGAAGGTCCTGGTAGAATTCTTCTGCCTAAAACCCTTTTAAACATTTCAAACATCAATAATAAAGTAATTTTTTTAGGTGAAGGAAATTTTTTCTCTATATGGAACCTTGAAAGTTTCAAGAAATATGAAACTGAAGTTAACAAAGAATATGATGCAGTTCTACAAAGAAATCAAAATATATTATGATGGATTCTTTTCATAAATCAGTTCTAAAGAAAGAAGCAATTGAATTCTTGAATATAAGAAGTGGTGGAGTTTATGTGGATGCAACTCTTGGAGGTGGCGGACATTTAGCAGAAATGTTTAAAATAGCAAATGATATTAAAGTCATTGCTTTTGATACTGATATGGAAGCTATTCACTTTGCAAAACAAGAATTGGAAGAGTTCAATGACAAGATTATTTTTGTTAATAAGAACTTTTCTTACCTTTCATCAGCTTTAGCATTAAACTATATTAAAGAAATTGATGGAATATTGTTTGATTTGGGTATTTCTTCACATCAAATAAGGAAAAATGGTAGAGGATTCAGCTTTAGCCATAATGAAAGATTAGATATGAGAATGAATCAGAATGGTAGTATTTCTGCATTTGAGGTTGTAAATTTTTATCCACAAAAGGAATTGGCGAGAGTTATTCATGAATATTGTGAAGATAGATATTGGCAAAGAATAACCAGGAAGATAATTGAAGAAAGAGCAAAGAAACCCATAGAAACCACATTTCAACTTAAGAATTTAATTGAAGAAGTTATTCCAAAAAATCATTCAATAAAATCATTTGCAAGAGTTTTTCAAGCAATTCGAATTGAAGTGAACAAAGAACTGGATTCTTTGAAGAAAACCTTAGAAAGTGTTGTGCCAATTTTAAAAGAAGGTGGTCGAATTGTTGTTATTTCTTATCATTCTTTAGAAGATAGGATTGTAAAGAATTTTTTTAAGTATGAAAATCTAAAATGTATCTGCCCTCCCAAGTTTCCAAAATGTATTTGTTCAAAGAAAAAAACACTTGAGATTATTACCAAGCATCCAAAATTACCATCAAAAGAAGAAATAGAAAGAAATCCCCAATCAAGAAGTGCTAAACTTAGAGTGGCTGAGAAGTGTTAATATGAATAATAAATGTTCTTTAATATTTACAGTTTTTATATCAATTTTTTTCATTATTATCGCATCAATTTGGTTGAAATACACTTTCTTATCCCAACAAAAAACTTTGTCGGAACTTGATAATATAAATCAAAATTATGAAGATATTATTTCAGATTTGGAAAATATTATAAATGAACTTTCAAGAGATAACCGTATAATTGAAATTGCTATAAAGAAGCTGAATATGAAATTCCCCAAACCGGATGACATCATATGTGTACAAAAATCTCGTATTGCCAAAGGTGATTTTTGTTATACTTTTCAAAGTTTCTTATCTCCAGAAGCTATTGCTGCTGATAAGTGATACCCGTAAATCATTTATTTATAATACCCAAGTAACTTGAAATAATAAAGTTAAATATTTATGAAGGAATTATATACTTAATAAGAAATTATCAATTGAAAAATGCTAACTTGTAAAGGTCGTATTTCTGTTATAAAAGTGATATTTGTTAGCATTTTTTTTATAATTATATATAGACTTTATTCCGTTCAAATTTTAGACAAATATAAATTTTACAATAGATATCATCGTTATAAAAATAAAAAAGTAGTAATTCCTGCGGATAGGGGTATTATTTATGATCGAAATGGTATACCCTTTGTTGAGAATAAAAAGTTATTTAAACTTGAACTTTGTCCAGATAATACTCGCTGGACAAATACTGATTCTGTAAGTTCATTTGAAAAACAAAAAATATACAATTTAATTTCCATAATAATTTCAAGACACACAAGTAAACCATCAGATATTTATCTTAAACGAATTGAGAATTTTGCACATAAATATCCAAATGGATTTGAGATAGTAACAAATTTGGATGTTGTTTCTAAGAATAATATATTATCTGAATTAGAGAAAAATCAGATAATTGGAATATTATATTTCAAACAACCATCAATAAGAATTTATCCACAGGGGGATTTAGCTTGTCCTTTAATCGGTTATTATACAAATGGGAATGGTCTCTGTGGTATAGAACAAACTTTTGATAAAGAGTTAACTGGTATTGATGGATGGGCTGAAGTAATTCAATATGGCTCAGGAAAGAATTATCACTTTTCAGATATGGATATTAAAAAGCCTATGAAAGGGAATTCAATATTTTTATCTATAGATGCACACATACAATCAATTTTAGAGAAGAATTTAAAAGAGGGTTTAAAAAATTATGATGCAAAAAATGCAATTGGTATTATAATTTCACCGAAAAATGGTGATATCCTTGCAATGAGTGGAATCTCAGAGGATTATTTGGATGCTTCTATAAGAACTAAACATTCTATACCAATATTTCCAATTAATTGGTTGTTTGAACCCGGCTCAACCTTAAAGCCTATAACTAGTCTATTAGCTATTGAAAAAGATTTGTTTAAATCTTCGGATATTATTGATTGTTATACACGACAGGTAGGAAGAAGAATTATTTCTGATGTGAAACCATTTAAAGAACTTACATTTAAAGATGTAATCGCTCATTCAAGCAATGTTGGAATAACGCGAATTGTGGACCAACTAACAAAGATTGATTTATATAATAGAATGATTGAACTGGGTTTTGGGAATAAAACAGGCATTACATTGGATGGAGAAATTTCAGGAATACTACGCAAACCATCAAAGTGGTCTAAATATTCACTTCATTCACTTTCATTTGGTCAGGAAATCTCTGTAACGCCTCTACAATTAGTTTTTGCTTATGGTGCTTTAGCAAATGGTGGAGAAGTTATTCAACCTCAAATAATTAAGAAAATTGTGAGTAATGAAGGGGATGTTTTATTTAAATCAAAGGAAAAAATTGTAAGACAGATTTCAGATACTAATGCATTAGATACATTGAAAACATTTTTAAAAGCTGTTATAGATGAGGGACATGGTTATCCAGCAAGATTAGATTATGTGAATATAGCAGGAAAAACAGGAACGGCTGAGAAGAAAAAAATCGATGGTTTTGGGTATGAAGAAGATAAATATGTTTCAAGTTTTATTGGTTTCTTTCCTGTTGAAGACCCACAGATTGTAATGTTAATCATTTTTGATGAGCCAGATTATGACCATCGTTTTGGCAGCCTCTGTGCAGCACCTACTTTTAAAAAGATCACTGAAGAAATTATAGTCCTTCCAAATTTTAATTTAATTAATATTATTAATCAGGTTAATCAAGATTATGTTCTGGTTCCAGATTGCATAGGATTAAAAGTCTCAGAATTGAAAGAATTCTTATTAAATAAAAATATTGTATATTCAATCTCTGGTAATGGCGAATATGTAACTAACCAATTTCCAAAGCCAGGAACATCCATGCTTGAAGAATTTTCGATAATGATTATTGCTGAGGATAAATTTGAAGAAGAATTTGTTCAACATTATTTAAAACAATGATAAACTTGACTGATTAATTTTTAAAATGTCTATATAATATATGAAAGTTAATTTATTTAACTCAAGTTTCGCAGGTGGCAAATGGAACAGAGTTCCGTGTTATCCTGAAATAGCGAGCCCTCCTTCACATGGTTTCGGTGGGCAGGCAGGAGAACGCCCCGATTTAATCAGGGCTGATTTTTGTTGATTATTTGATTTTTATTTTTAAGAATGAAATGTTCGTCTTATTAGTGTTTACCCCGTTGATAATACTATCTATGGGGTTTACCTGCCTTATCTTCGTTTATCTGAGGTGGATTAAAATTGTAACACGCTTCTCTGAAGCGTCTGCCAGAAGGAGCTCTGCTCCATATTATGAACCA
>JAGMCF010000055.1 GCA_023129415.1 Candidatus Cloacimonadota bacterium | reverse complement strand
TCTTTGGTGCACTTTTGATTATTAGTGCGATTCTTGTGGCTTCTTTGCAATTAACACACCATTCTATTCCTCGTAAAAATCTAATCTTGGGAATAATGTTTGGCATTATATCAGTTCTTTCTATGTCAGTATCGATTATAATGATAAAACCTCTTCTAAACAGATCCTCAATTCTCTGGGTTACGGAAATTCGTCTTATTGCTGGCACAATTATAATGGGAATTATTGTGGCATTTCATCCAAATAAAAAAGAGATTCTTCATCCTTTCCGTCCTTCAAAAAATTGGAAATACCAATTACCTGGAGTAATATTCGGTGCCTATCTTGCGATGATTATTTGGATTGCAGGAATGAAATATACATATGTGAGTATTGCAACAGCAATCAGCCAGACAAGTGTGATATTTGTATTAATATTTGCAGCAATTTTCTTAAAAGAGAGATTCACATTACGAAAATTTATTGGAATGGTAATGGCGTTTTCTGGGGTGCTTATGGTAACGCTTGGGTGATACTTAACCTTCCTCATAATTAATAGGAAGGGTGAGGGATAGTATTAATAAATTGAGTTTTTCATTCTGATCCGTTCAGGCTCGGTGCCTTACCGAGACTAATATATCGGAAGACAGACGCCCAGTCAGTATAGTCGTCGAGACTGAACGGAAATAGAACGGAAACAAGAATTAAAAATTTTGGGGGTATGCATAATTAAAATAGGAAAAACTTGACAAGAAAATTTTGAAGGCTTTTTAAACGAAAAATGAAAAAGATGAACAAAAAATCTGAAAGATATTAGTTGCTTTCAAAGGATTTATTTATCTAAAGATATAAATGGAGAAGACAATGACTTAGCTAACTAAATTAAAGTAAAAAAAATTATAGCAAACTTTTTACTGGTTCTAACCTGAAAATCGCCAATTTTCAGAATGCATAAACGAGTAAGAAGGTTGCGTCCAATATGGACGCACTTCTTTATGTCTTTGCATTCGGGTATGGCGATACCTCAGGTTAGGACGTAATGTAAGTAGCGTCCTTTTTTTTTATGAAAAAGACAAATAAAAACGAATAGAGATTGCATGTTTGATGAAATCGAATTAAACCCGACTCGAGTTCAATGAACCCGAGTCGAGTTAAAGAAAAAGATGAAACATAAAATATTGATCCTTGAAGATAATACAGATTTGAGACATATTCTTATAGAGTTTTTCTCAGAAAATGGCATAAAAGCTCTTGGCGCAGAGACTACAAAAGAAGCGATGAGCATTTATAATGAAAATAATTCTGAGATAAAACTATTCATAATTGATTTATGGCTTCCTGATGGCAATGGAATGGACTTTCTGAAAACTGTCAGAAAAAAGTCAAATACAAGCCCAGCTATTATAATGAGTAGTGTAATAACAGAAGATGTTAGAAGAATAGGCAAGCAACTTGGTGTAGTTGCCTACTTTGAAAAGCCATTTGATCTTTATGCACTAAGAGAAAAGGTAAAAGGTGCTATTGGCCCCAACTAACCAACTCCACTTGAAAAATATAAAATTGAACCAGAGATTTTAATTAGAATATATCAACCGTAGGAGAATAAGCTAAATAGTAAATTGTTATGGTTTTAGAAAAGATTTATTGGGTATACCGTATAGAAATTGTCCCGATTTATCGGGGTTATGTCTATGCGGTTTTTTATATATGTTAACTTATAAAATAGGTTTATTAAATGTCAATGTCACAATTAGTTTATTTATACTATTGATAATGTCATAAATAGGATGGATTTAATCTCAAATATGTTAATGTCTTATGATAGATAAAGTTTAATAAAAAATGTTAATTTATAAGATAGGAAAAAAAGACAAGAAAATATGGAAAAAAAACAAAAATAGGAGAAATACTAATGAAAAAGAAAAAAGCCCTAATAATAACACTGGCAGCCATTATGGTTTTGGGCGCTGGAACAGTGTGGGCAACAACGATCAATGTGCGCACAGATTATGCCACCATTCAGGCAGCGATCAATGCAGCCAGTACGGGCGATACCATACTTGTGGAAGAAGGATGGTACAATGAAAAAATACTCGTTAATGGGTATCCGTATCCGGACCACATAACTATCAAGGCTACTGGCACAGCAGAAAACACGGTTATATACTGGTATGGAATGCTTTTGGGGAGTAGAGGGATTGTCACAACATACTCCATGTATACAGAGCTGCGGGGATTCACCATCCAAGGTGTTAGGGATATGGTCACAACCACTTATGTAGTTAGAGTATTAGGTACATACTGTACTATAGCCGACAATATTATAAAGAATTCCAATACGATTGCCGGAGTTGGCATTGAAGTTGTTGCTACTGGCTACTGCAATATCATCAACAATACGGTCACTGACAATGTTTGGGGCATAGAGTTGATTAGTGCGCATCAAAATAATCTTACTGGCAACAATGTTTCGGGCAATGATATGTGTGGCATCCGATTGGAAGAAAGCAACGACAACACTATTACCAACAACACGATTGCGAACACTGGTGGGCAGGGCATTGCTATAATGCTGATAGAAGAGAATAATGACGATCCTTCGACGGGCAACGAAATAAACTACAACAATATCTATGGCAGCACAAACAAGGGTGTCTATAAGGACCATACTCCGTCCGTTGATGCCGGATACAACTGGTGGGGTGATGCCAGTGGACCAGATGGTGAGGGACCTGGCTCTGGCGATAGCGTTTCTACAAATGTTGACTACGCCCCCTGGTTGGACGATTCGGTTGCTGATTACGAAAAGGTGGCTACTACGGATCTGACCAGCATTGGTCCTTCAGGTGGTCAGGCTCAGGTTGATATCTCCGTTGGTGGAGACGCCAGCAATTATTTAGATGTCTATCAGTTAGGCTCGCTTTCTGGTGCTCCGGTTACTGGTGAAACATTCCCTGCTGGATCAGATGTTAACAGGCGCTCCAGTATCGTCTGGGGACTTGTTGAAACAGGTACTGTTACCGCTGACCTTGTATTTGATTATAGCGGCATACAGGGATTTGATAATAGTAACTCACAAGTAAAACTCTTGAAACGAACCAATGCACAGAGTAATTGGGTTGATGTAACGAGTCAATTTACTCATGATGCTGGTGCTAAAACCTTTAGTAAAACAGCCGTTACAGACTTCAGTGAATATGCGATAGCTGACGATAACATTCCAGCTTATGCAGAATTTAAACTCATGCTTGAAGGTCCTTATACTGGTAGTAGCACAATGAATCATAGCTTAACACTTCCAACTGTATCACCTTATGATAGTAAAGATATCGGAACTTTACCTACTGTGTCAGGTCATTCTCTTATTGATTGGGTGCAAATTCAGTTAAGAGAAACAGCAAGTGGCTCAACAGTGAAATCTGCCAATGCCTTCTTATTAGAAAATGGTTCAGTTGTGGATGTAAATGGAAACAGCAGTTTGCCATTCTATAATACGACTGGAAATAATTATTATATCGTAATTCACCACAGGAATCATCTGGACATTATGACTACCACCACAAAGGCATTTGGTGACACTCCTGAAACAGCAACAAGTGTTGACCTTACAAATTCTTCCAATGTTTATGGCACAGATGGTGTAAAGGAATTGGAAACTGGAGTTTATGGGATGTGGGCTGGTGATGCAGATGATGATGGAAAAATACTTACTTCAGATCAGGCTGATTGGAAAGTTGATTTTGGTGTCGTTCCCGATGGTTATCATTATACAGACATGGATTTAGATGGGAAAGTACTCGTTGCAGACCAGGCAATATGGAAATCTAACTTTGGAACTGCTCCTGACTCACAGGTACCATCAAATTAGAAAAAATGAAATTTAGAAAAGAGTAAATAATAAAGAATACAAAGGAGAAAAAATGAAAAAATATGTATTAACTATGGTAATTTCTCTCATTACTATTACTTCTCTGTTTGCAGCAACATCCAGAGATCTTGATTATAATATCGTTTCAAGTGGTACCGGATATGGAGTTCAAGGTTCACAGTTCGTAATTGAACTACAGATGAAAGCTACTACAACTCAAGCAGAATTGGGATCAGGACAAATGAGAATTACTTTCAATTCTGGTGCTATGACCCTTAATACAGGAGCCTCTTCAATTAATTCAGATATTGTTAATTATGACCCTGGCTTAGGCCTTGTATATTCTAATGCTCATGTCTATTCACCAGCAACAGGAAAAGTTCAAGCAGGTATTGCTTATGTAGGTACGGATAATCCTTTATCATCATATGATATTCCTACTGGCAGTTGGTTGGATTTTGCTCATGTTGTTTTTGACATTACTGATCCATCTCAAACATCTCAAATTGCATGGATAGAAACTACACCTGAAACTCAATTTTATGCTGAAGACAATACGACATCACATACCAATAATTCATTTGCTGGAAATGTCAATATAACCCTTCCAGTAGAACTCTCAACTTTCACAATTGAATATCTAAACAATATGGCTGTCCTTTATTGGGTAACCCAATCAGAGACAGATAATATAGGCTGGAATGTTTATAGAAATACAGAAGAAGAATTTCAATCAGTCACACAGATTAACAATGATTTAATTGAAGGTTATGGCACAACCACAGAACCGCATAGTTATATTTATGTGGATGAGATTGAGAATGCAATGCCTGGAGATACCTATTGGTACTGGCTTGAGAGCATTGATTTAGGTGGCCAAAGTCATATTTATCAAATAGCTTCAAGTATTACAATTCCAGATCCAAATGATCCTGGATATAATGTTGAAGTCCCTGTATTATATAATGTAATAAATGCACCCAATCCGTTCAATAGTTATACAAAAATCCACTTTACTCTTTCTGAACCAGCAATAGTAGAGGTTTCTATTTATAATATTCTTGGAAAATTAGTAAGGACATTACCCAGAGATGTAGCGGTTCAAGATGGACAAGCTTACAAGGGTACTTCCTACTGGAATGGCAGAGATAATAATGGTACAGACTTACCTGCAGGTATTTATCTCTACCAATTGGAGGTAAATAGTAAGCCATATACCACAAAGAAACTGATTTTGATGAGGTAGAAATAGTTCACCCCGTTAGATATTTATGTTTCTAATAGATATTATATGATCCACCAATTGGTGGATCATAAAAAGGATGTATACATTTCTTTAATAAATTATCTAACAGGGTAAATTGGTAAATTAGTTTACCCTGTGGAATGTGAGTTTACGAACTATTCCATCAGGGTTAACTGAGATCTATGCAGTGTTCACAGAAACTTGACTCGGGTTCTTTGAACTCGAGTCGGGTTTCTTACCAAATAAATCAAAAAAAGCAAGGAGAAAAAATGTTGAACAAAATGTTAAAAACTATGTTTAATCCCGATTCATTGGGGAAAAAAGTAAATGAAAGGAGAATAAAATGAAGAAGATTTTAGCAATACCAATAGCCATTGCACTCGCATTTCTAATGATGTCGGCAGAAGTATATGCAGACACAGTGATTTTAAGACCCAACGCTGCTGGTAGCGAGACTAATATTGGATACCAATATCCCGAGTCTGGCGAGCATTGGGATAAGGTGGATGAGGAAACCGCTGATGATGGCTCTACCTATCTTGCGCCAACTGCTTCTACTAGCTATCAACAAGACCTTTATGCTTTACCCAATCCTTCTCTAGCTGGAACAATAAGCAAGATCACCATATACTTTCGTGTACAGAGTGTTGGTTACATGGGTCAAAAGGCAAAGCCATTGTTGAAAACTTACGGCACAATTGATTACGGAGTAGAAGTAGACTTAGGCCCTGATGCATTGCCGTGGGCAACTTATAGCCAGGAATGGACTACCAATCCCTCTACTAGTTCAGCATGGACATGGGATGAAATAAACAATATGGAAATAGGCATTGCACTATATAAATACTATGGCGGGACTGCACAATGTACCCAGGTCTATGTGGAGATTGAATATACCTCACCTGCTTATCCCCCAAACGCTCCTACTTCACTGAAGTGCGAAGGTATAACGAATCCGTCAGCCGTCGGGGATAATACTCCCGAATTTAAGGCAACAATTACTGATGATAATGATGGTGATATTATTACCCATTTGGAGGTTCAGGTTGGAACTGACAATGATTGGGCTGCAGCAGAGATGTGGAGCAGTGGATGGGTCGATGTAACCGATTTCGTCGAGGGAAGCGAATCTCCAGAAGTTTCATACGCCGGAACAGCATTGTCTGATCTCACCCTATACTGGTGGCGTATAAGAGGCAAAGATGATGGTGGAGAAGAAGGAAATTGGTCAACCGAGGTAGCATATTTCACAACCAATCTTGGAAATAATCCACCAACTGCATCTGTTACAACTCCAGGTGGTGTTCAGTCTGGCAATGTCACAATTAGTTACACCCTCATTGACCAGGAGAGCGATCCCGTTGACATAATAGTTGAATATAGCGATGATGGCGGTTCACACTGGCTCGATCCAACCATGGGAACAGGTGGACATGGAACCACTGGACTTTCTTCAAGCCCCGGTGGCACAAGCCATACATATGTCTGGAATTCATCGGCAGATATTGGAACCAAGCAGGATGATGTTAGGATAAGAATAACACCCTATGATGCTGGTGGAGAAGGAACGGCTGGTGAAACAAACAATTTCACTGTTGATAACCTGCCAAGCAATGCGGTTACCATAGGAAATTTATGCTCTACCACGCAAGTTACCGTTCCAATAATGGTACACAATGTGTCAGAGGCAGATGGTATATGCACATTCACGGTAGGACTTGACTATTACGATGAAAATGATCCAAATGCTCAAATCACTTGCAAGGCAACCAACATAACCCAGGGTGACATACCCAACTTTATATCAAATCTCTATTATGCTGATCCAAGCGAAGGAGGCTGGATAAAAGCAGCCGGATTTTTTATTGTTGATGAGAGCGTACACGGTGATGTAACACTTTGTTCTGTCACATTTGATGCAATAGGTAGCTCAGGTAATTGTACCGTTCTGGATCTATGGATAGAGACATTATCGAGGATGGATGGTACTGCTATACCCCATACCGTTATTGACGGAACATTCCATATAGGAAACGGTCCTCCAATGGCTATGGTTACTACTCCTACAGGCAGTCAAACAGGCGATATCTCAATTAATTACCAATTGGTTGACCCGGGATATGAAACTGTAGATATCACAGTCAAATACAGCGAAGATAGCGGTTCAACATGGAGCGATGCGACAATGGCAGGTGGAGATGGAACTAGCGGTCTTGCTACAAGTTCCAGCGGCGTGCCCCATACCTATATTTGGAATTCAGCAGTAGATATTGGAACCGGTGGTCAGGGCGATATCAGAATAAAGATAATACCAACTGGTGGCGTGGCAGGTGAGACAGACGATTTTGCCGTTAATGCCCCGGCTATCACTTCAATTACTACTCCAATTGGCACCCAGTCCGGCGATGTGAGCATTGAATATACGGTTTCCGACCCACAGAGCGACCTCGTAGATATTGCAGTTCAATGGGCTTATTACAGGGTTAACCATTGGGAGTGGCATGATGCAACAATGGGAACTGGTGGAGAGGGAACT
>JAGMCF010000054.1 GCA_023129415.1 Candidatus Cloacimonadota bacterium | reverse complement strand
TTTGAAGATTATCGCATTAATATTTATTATACGAAACTTTCCTGAACTCCATAGTTGTAACGAAGGAGTTAGTGTAGTATAATCATTTTCTTGATGAAGGTCTTATAATCGGTTGTTAATTTATAAAAGTAAATTCCAGAACTCATATCTTTTGCATTCCACTCAACAGAATACTGACCAGCTGGTTTATGAACATCAACTAAAGTTTCAACTAATTGCCCTTTGATATTATAAATCTTAATATTCACATGAGCTGGTTTTGGTAATGTATAACTAATTGAAGTTTTTTTAGTAAAAGGATTTGGATAATTTTGAGTAATGAAAGATTTATTGGTTATTACTTCTTCATCAGTTTGATAATTAATGCCATCAAAAGCATAAATTTGTATATCATCTATGTTCCAACCACAGTAGTGCCACCCTTCATCTGTTATTCCCATTGTCCAGCGCAAATATACTGTTGGTTGATTATCTGCAACTTCGGAGATATCCAAATCCATTTGTGTCCAGGAATAATCAGTAATCTCAGTTAGATTCTGCCAGATAGTTGTCCAGTTATCTCCATCATTACTAACCCTTACATAAGCATGATCGTAGGTTGGTTGTTCAACTCCCAACCATCGCCAAAATTTTAAGTGCACATTGAATAGTTCTGTGCAATCAATAGCATTACTGGTCAGATGCTTTTCTGGAAGATTGTTTGGATAGTCACCATAAAGATTATACCCATAAACATTATCTCCTGTGTAACCACTTATTGGGTCTGGTCCTCCATGCTGCCCGCCTCCACCTGTGGGTTGCCCGAATGCCCAGTCTGCTTCAGTGTCCCAACCTGGATCTCTATCAAGAAGCCAATGATATCTAAGTGTTGGCTCTCCAATAACCAAAGATACACAACGGGTTGTATCACCTAAATGACTTGTCATGTTTGTAAAGTAAACAGTAGTAAAATGCACACCTTCTGGTAAAATTTCAGCATTACTATTAATCTCAACAATCACCTCTGCTGTTTCATTTGGTTGTAAAACACCAGATATATCACCAGAAAGAGTTAGCCAATCAGCAATCAGGTTTTGTGTTACTTCATAGTTGATGGACTGGATATCTCTATTTTCAATTATATATGTTTTACTTAAAGGAGTGAAAGGTCCACCAACAGGTCCTTCTGATTGGAAATCATCATCAGGGGTAACCGGCATACCCCTATTTACAGTTAATGCTTTGATGCAAAAGTTTGCTGTACCATTCCAGGATGGATTAGCAAATTCGTAGTTATAAAAATCCAGCCATGTTGAACCGCTGAGATAGTAACTTTCATCTGGATTTGCTGCTGATTCAACAATAGTCCTATATTGAGCTCCAAGCAAAACAGGAACATCAGATGTCCTATCAAATGGCTGCCCTCCTGCAGATAGTTCTAAATAGATATAAAAATCGTTATTTGCGTTAAGCTGAATTGGTGTTTCTAAATCTATTGTATGAAATCCTGTATAGTTAATTGTATCGGTTTTTGACGAAAGCTCATCTAACAATACACCACCTTCAAATCGGTCGTAAACTTTAACTGTATAAGTAATATTATCCACAGCAGTAAAGAAAGAAACCGCTTGTAGTAGATCATCATCCTCAGCCATAAATTTATTGAATGCTTTGTTACAATCAGTTTTTGTATCACGCCATCCATGATAATCATGATAGTAAATATAATCATAATCCCAAGGTACAACATCCTGGAAAGAAATCGCTCCCATCTCAGGATGCTGGCAACAATGCTTGTCATAATAGGAAATCCAGAAATAGCCATTAAGACCCCAGGTGGTTCCCCAACTATTTTTACAGATCCAGGCACCAGGATTTGGGGCTTGCGTAATTAAATTATCATCCCAACCAATGATTGCAACTGCATGATTTGGATCATAAGTACTACTTGGCGGTTGATAATGAATATAATTGATAATAAATGAACCGCTTGAACACAAGCAGGTACCTATCACACCTTCTTGCATAATTTTGTACTTGATTGTGTTGATGTTACTTAGATCCAATCCTGCCACATACCACTCAATATCTTTAACATAGTAGTAATGATAACTGAGGTCAAATCTTAAGGGAGGCGTGCTGTATGATTGTCCATCTATATCTCGCACCGCTCCCTCACTACGATTCAGATATGCTGAAGTAACTCTGTAATCACCACCTTCGTGTACAACAAGCCCTCCACCTGTGGGTGGAACTGTATCATCATTATTATGCTGGTTGAATCCATTCCACCAATCAAGATGATATTCTGCAAGATTTGGCTCACCAGTTTCTCCAGCAGCAGTCCATGCACCTGTCATCATAAGGTTACCCTCTATGGCTGCCATTGCACCGTGGCACCAGCAAGTTCCTCCTGTCTGACTTTTTACTGAAGTTACATAATTTTCTCCACTAACATCACGCAAATCAAAAGTAGGTGGTGGGTCCGAAAATGATTTTGTTACAAATATTGTAAATATTAATGTCAAAGTATAAAACCATACTGTTTTTTTCATATTGCTTCCTCACATTTGTTCATATTTAAGAAGTTAATAATAATGTTCACTAATCCTTCAATATTTATTGTTTTTGAAAAAATTTTATATTTGTTCTGTCAAGATTTTTATGGATAATCCTAAATTAGCGACGGAATAAAATTCCCTCTCTAACATAAAGAAATCTCATTATTCTCCAAATTATATGTTTTTGACTATTTTCTCTATATTCTTTCTAAAGAAATATAATCTTATTCTTTTACTACATAATTATTATTACAATCTCCATAAGTAATTTATCTTGAAAAACACCTGAATATCATCAAAAATATTATGATAATTGGTTATATTGTTTAAGTTAAAACCAAGATAAATATTACTTAAAGGACTGTATTCATAGGAGAACAAGAAACTTGTAGAGAAATTTTTATCAAGAATTGATTCAAGAGCATAATCATCTTTGAAGTTCAATTTTACATACTTTCCTTGTGTGATATTACGCAAGTGTAACTTATTTGCAATCATCCATGTAATCCTATTCCAGATTTTATAAGAATAGTATTTGCGGTTTCCTTCATAATAATAATAGAAATCATCTCGTTCAATATTTGGGTTTATATTGATTCGATTGAATATTTTAGCATTAAATCCAGTTTCTAAATAGCAATGCCAACCCGTAAACGAATTTTGCCAGTTAAGTTCCTCATCTCCATAATATGGTCTTGAGCCCGTATAACAGTTTAGCCAGAAATCAAACTGTCCTGAAATCATTTTCCATGAACGGAATTCTAATTCCGCAGTTCGAAAGTCCTTTCCATTCATCTTGTCATGATTAACAATTAAACCAATCTTATTCCACATATTATCTTTCCAGCTAAATTCAAAACCTGTCCAGCCATATTCTTCTACTAATTCACGACTCATATTGAAACGTTCTTTTAAACCAAAGTACCACTCGATTTCATTCCAGATATTTGCCACCTGCCGTATCTTAAACACATTATTCATCCCAACTTCGCTTTTTCCTCTAACATCATTATTCAAAAACCCACTTCCCAGATAAAAATCCTGCGGGAAAGAATTAATCCATATTTCATTATAACTAAACTCAGCATCCCGTTCAAATTTGAATTGAAAAGCATATTCTTCCTTTTTAACTTTCTCATTAGTTGAATCTGATAGTTCTTTTTTATAACCTGT
>JAGMCF010000053.1 GCA_023129415.1 Candidatus Cloacimonadota bacterium | reverse complement strand
AAAAGAATAGTTCCTTTATTAGCCTCTTTTAATTTAAGTTCATAAATAGCGGTATCATTAATATAATCTTTAATTTTATGAAGATTATCAGTCTTTGAATATCTTCCTAAATCTTGAACTCTTACAAAAGGATATTTACCGTTAACAAAATATTTTTCATCTTGTGGTGCTGAAGAACCACTAAAAATATCACAAACCTCCCCCAGCCTTTTCCTTTCCCACTTCTTTGCTTCTTCGCTTTCAAAAACTTCTCGCAGATAGGAAGAAGGAAGAGCTTTTACTGCTTCAAGTTGCTTTTCGCAGGCATTTCGGGATTTATCTATTTCTTGCATAAGTTCCTGGATTTTTTTAGCAATGCGTTTTTGTTCGTAAAGTGGGGGGAGAGGAATAATGTAATTAGATAAAAATTCTTTAGGAACTCTTTGCTGACCTACAGCACCAGTAAAATATGAAGTTGCTTCTTTTAAAAAAAGTGGTTGGCGAATAAAAAAGTGAATCCATTCAGGTAGAATTTCATCTTTAGTTCTTAAAACATGAAATTCGGTTGTTCCAAAACCTACTCTATCAATCAAATTTCTTGCTATTAAATGTTTACCATTTTGCATACAAGGAGTAATTTTAGCAAAGAGAACATCATTTTCTTCAAAATATGTATAACCTCTAGCAACTTTGAAATAAGGAACAACTTCCGGTTTTATTATTGCACCAGACTTTCCATTAACTGATGACATTGGAATAAATGTTGTTAGACTTTCTGGGAAACGAGTGAAATTTTTTGGACGCCGAGGATTTATCACACACACCTCTCCCAATCTCACCCATTTCCAGTCAGTTGGGAGTTCGGGTTGTTGATTGTGGATTGTGGAATTATTTATTTTGGTTTGCATTTTTTTATTTGCTTTTTATACGCCACTTTTTGTGCCACATTTAAGCTTCATGTGCCATACTCATTATTTTTAACCATAAATAAGAATATATGCCATTTTCCAAATTTATGCGCCAAACAATTTCGGTAATTATTTTGGTAATTTTTTTATTATTTCGGTAATTCATTTTGCTTTAAAATATGTTCCCTTTGTTTTACCCATTTTCTCTATAAAGTTTTTTGGGACATTTTTAGGGACATTTCTGCGTTTTTAGGGACATCAAATTTAGGGATATTTTTAAGGACATTATTTCATTTTTAGGATCTTTATTTTTTTGCTTTAAAATATGTTCCCTTTGTTTTACCCATTTTCTCTATAAAGTTTTTTGGGACATTTTTAGGGACATTTCTGCGTTTTTAGGGACATCAAATTTAGGGATATTTTTAAGGACATTATTTCATTTTTAGGAGCTTTATTTTTTTGCTTCAAAATATGCTCCCTTTTTATATCCAACTTTAACTACAAATCCTGTTTCAACCAACTTCTTCAAATCCCTTTTTACAGTCTTATCACTAACATTAAAAAAATTTGCATATTTTCTAATTGTTATTTTTTCATCTTCATTCACCATCAATCTCAATGCTTCAATCTGTCTTTCATTCAGACCTAATTCTTTTAAATCTGTTTGCCTTTCTTCGGGTATATTTGAAACCAAATCTAGAATTTTTTCACCGGGTCCATAAAAGGTAACTCTGAAGAAATTACTTATCTGATTTAAAGCAGGTTGATTAAGACCATGTTCATTCATCAAGTTGTTCATCTTAGTTATTCCAGTGCCATATTTTTCCATATCTTTTGTTTCGTGAAAAATTTTGCAGATCTCTTTATTCCTTGTTTCATGAACACCTTCCAGATGATTTATATCTAAGCCGGGAAGTAACCCACCAGGACTGGTAACCTCAATTCTATCATCAAAAATATTTATTTGAATATTTGCACCAATTCGTAAATAATCTCTATGTGCAATGGCATTAACAATCGCTTCTCTTATAGCCTCAAAAGGATATTCAGGTATGTCCACTCGTTTAAATTCTACAATCTTACTTGCTAAACGCGTATTTCTTTTGAAAAAATTTTCAATATAATTAAGAATTTTATAGATTGGACCTATTAATTCTTGGGAATCAATAAATTCAATTCGTGTATTTCCTCTAAAACGGGCAATTTTAATAATACTTTGCGAAATGAAATCTTGAGGATTGTCACAGAAAAATAATATTGCAGTATTTGTCGGTTTTAACACTCCATCTTCGTCTTTTACTACTTTAACAGTTTTTTGTAGAAAATCTTTAATAGATATTTTCGGAACTGCTACTTTCAGTTTTGTTGCTCTGGTTTCCAGAAAATCCCAAACTAATTCTTCCTTTATATCTTCATAAGATGCATCTTCACATATTCTTTTGTCAAAAGGAAATTTAGGTAAAATACCTTGCTCATCAAGAAATTCTACAAGACTGTTATAAATACACTCTTTTAATTGTGAATTATCATCAAATGTCTTATATATATAGCCTTTATCAGGGTTTTCTATTTCTTTAATGAGTCGTAATACTCTTTTATCTCTATCAGAGTTATTGACATCTTTTATAAATGTTAGAGTTTCTAAATTTTTTTCAACTGCTTTTCTATATTCTTTTTCAATAGCAGAAAGATTATCAGCACCTATCTTTCCATAGTCTTTTCCTAAAATTAATATCATAATATCACTTTTTGAAATATTTCTTAAATAAATGTCTTGTGCTGATTTGCTTTTAGCTGGAAGGTCTTCAAAAAGAAATACTGTGAAATACTTTTTTAGTAGAGCATTCTGGGTTATAAGTTCTTTTACTACTAATCGTTCCTTTTTAAATTCCTCTTGAACGCTGCTGATAAATATTTTATATATTCCCATATTACATGCAATTCCTATTTTATTAGACCAGTATTTGAAAAGCTATAATAGTCATCTACATTTTTTCCGATAATTATATGATCAAGCACTTTTATTCCCACAATATTGCAGGCATCAATAATTTTATTGGTAAGTTTAATATCATCCGCAGACGGTTCTGTATCACCAGATGGATGATTATGAACCAGAATAATGGAAGAAGCAGATTTCAATGTGACTTCTTTTATGATTTCTTTGGGGTCAACAATACTTGCATTAATGCTGCCTTTGCTTATTTCTATATTATGAATCGGTTTGTTTTTAATATCCAGAAGAATAACATTAAAGAACTCTTTTTTAGCATCTCTGAGATATGCTCCATAATATTCAGCAACATAATTGATAATATCATCAGGGCTTTTAATCTTTTTCTGTTTTTTCGCACTTTCTTTAAAAAGTCGTTTTCCAATCTCCAGAGCTGCTTTTATTTGTGCTGCTTTGGCAGGACCAATTCCATCAATTTCACAAATTTCAGAAATAGATGCTGAATCTATTGCTCTTAATGTTCCAATTTTATTTAATAATCTTTTTGATAGTTCTTCCGCACTGATTCCTTCTTTTCCGGTTCGCAGAATTATTGCCAGAAGTTTTGATAAAGATAATGATTCTGGTCCGGAACTAATCAGCATTTCTCTGGGTCTTTCTTCTTTTATCCATTTTTTTATAGGAAGATTTTGCCGAAGTTCGGAAGCACGCTTTTTAACCTCATCTCTAATTTGCTTACAATCATCTGCTGTTTTTATATCTAATTGTTTGATTATTTCTTTAGCTTTCTCTTTACTGATACAATTCTTTTTGGGGAGCTTTAGAAATACTTTACCTTTTTTACTTATCATTGGGTAGATTGAATTTCCAACAAGGAAATCAATTATTTCTTTTTTTAAAAATGATTCGTTTCTCATAATGCGAATATTCTTTCTTTTGTCTGGATGATAATATCTTTAGGTTCACCGAGTATTTTCAGAGATTGAAGACCTCCTGCATTAACCACATCTCTGACATTAAAAATATGTGGATTTTCTAATTCTTCAATACCGCCTATTTCAAATTGTTTTGCCAGAGCAAATAATGTTTTCACAGTCTTTTCAGGTAGATTTTTAAACCACTCATCGTGTTTGTAGTGCAATGCTTCTACTCTTTCCTTACGGCTTTTAGGAGCTAAACCAAATGCAATTTCTGCAAATATGTCATAAATATCATAGTCTTTTAACTTCATAAGTTCTTGAAGTAATCGTACTCCATGTCCTGCATTGGGAAGTGAATCAATAAGCTCCGAACGTTTCAAAGGATCGATCCAGTATTTATGAAATTCTTCAAATGTTTTAACTTCTTTAACTAAATGTTCCGCAAGAATTTGTTTATACTCCTCCACACTTACCATTGATAATTTACCTTCCTTTTCAATAACAATAAAAGTACCTGCAGGATTTATATGAACATCAAATCCTTCAACACTGATAATTTTTTCAGGTGGTTGAGGTGGAATTGGTGGACGATGAGGAGAGGGTTTAGTAATAAAATCTTTTCCTAAAAGTCTAGTTGCATTTGTATAATCATATACGCGAAACATTAGTTTGTTGGTTGGCAAGTGAATTCTTGAACCCCTTCCCATCATCTGTTGAAAAGCAATCGGGGAACGCACATATTTAAAGAAAACTACATTCCTGATAATTGGAACATCAACACCCGTTGTAATCAAATCTACAGTAGTTGCTATGAAATGAGTTCGTTCAGAACCCCGTAAATCAGCAATATATTGGCTTCCTTTCACCTTAGCAGTACATTTAAAAGCATAATCTTTCAGTCTATTCTGTCCTTTTCTTGAACACCAGTCAGCATACAGATTATTCATTTCAGTTGTAACTCTATCGGCATGTATGTCGCGAACACAAAATATAACAGTTTTTTGGTGGGGTCCACCGGTTTGAAGAAACATTTCAAAAAGGTCTTTACACATTATTTTTATTCTATCAGGTAACATTATAACATTTTCAAATGATGGTGCTTCATAATGTTCTCTGGTTTCAACAGTTAAAAGAGGTTGTCCTGTTATAGCATCCTCTATTTTTTTTTGTTCTATATCTTCTCGGGAAATACCTTTTTCATCCAAATCTACATCTCGCCTGATAATTTCACATGCTGGTAGATAACCGTCTTCAATTCCTTGAGACATACTATATTCATAAACAGGCTCACCAAAATATTTTATGTTATTTGCAGTAATTTTTTCATCTTCTTTTCGCTCCGCTTCCTCTCCTCCTTCCCAATAGCGAGGAGTTGCCGTGAGACCAATTTGAACAGCATTTGGGTTTCTTTTCAGTACAATACTCCATTTGCCCCATGCACTTCTATGACATTCATCTATAATAATTTGGCTGAAATAGTTTTCAGGGTAATTCTCAAGAAAGAATTGGGCATCTTCATCTTCACCTGAAACATTTAAGGTCTGATAAGTTGCAATTAATATTCTGGCATTTTTTTGAGGATTGGAAGTTGTTACTGAAGCGGCATTATTCCCAAAAATATTTTGAAAAGCTCCCAAACCTTGTGTACGAAGTTCATCTCTATCACAAAGGAATAGAGCACGTCTGAGTTGGCCTGCATCTGCAATTTTTTTCAAAAGATGAACTGAAATAAATGTTTTTCCAGAGCCTGTAGCAAGGAAGAGAAGTAATCTTTTTCTGCCTTGTGCTATTTTTTCAAGAGATGCTCTAATTGCTGCATCCTGGTAATACCGACGGCTTGCTTCACCTCTGCTATATTGAACAAGTAAAGGTTTTGTTTGTTCACTTTCAAGTGACAATCCAATACCTTTTTCATAACGTTGACGAAGTTCATCAGGATTTGGGAATTCTATTATAGGAATAGGTTTGGAAGTTTTTCCTGTAAAATTATCATATTCTACAAAAAGATGACCATTAGAAGAATATATAAATGGAACATGATTTAATCGTCCGTATTTCTTTGCCTGTTCAAGACCTTTATCAGGAGGGTCATCACTTCGTTTAGCTTCTATTAATGCAACAGCAACAGGTTGTGAGTTAATATTAACCCTTATTCGCAGAAGGTAATCTATTCTTCCTTTTTTTCTTCTTTGTGGTTTTCCATCCACAACATAAATGCCTTTTTCTGTTTCTTCTCGTCTAATAAGGTCTTCAGTCCAGCCACATTTATGAAGTGCGGGATCAATAAGTTTTGCTCTTGTATCTGCTTCGCTTAAGTACATATTTATTCTTACCTTATTTTGTATAATCTCCAATTTATCTATTAAAAATCTCAAATACTAAATAAGTCAAATAAATTTCTGAGAACATTAGTTTTATAATTTTATAATGTTATATTTTTGTAAAAGTAATAAACTCAGCAATTCTTCCTATTCCCAAATTCCCTGAATCTCATACCTGCAAAACTTACATTTTCCATCCATCATATTCTTAAATCAATCCTTCATCAGCAAAACTGAAATATTTATTATCTCCATTGAAAATTTGCTTTATCAATAATTACTACAAATTTTTATTTAGTATATTTAGCTATTATCATACTTTATCATTATGAATTTTAAAATTATTTTAACCTAATTTTAATTTCAGAACATTCTCAAAATGTATTAAATGAAAAGTTATTTCTGGATACTTTTCCTGGAAGAATTTATATTTATTAGGTTTGAATGATTTTTCAGAGAACTTAACTTCATAAGCATTAGATTCCTGAATAATAAAATCAACTTCTTGCTTTTTTTGCGTTCTCCAGAATTTGATCTCGTCAATATCATAAAAATCCATAAATCGTCTGAATACAAAATTTTCTAATAATTCTCCCTTATCCTTTCTTAATGCAATAGGTTCAAAATTTTTTAAAAAATAGTTTCGTAAACCTAAATCATTATAATATACTTTTGGCATTTTTCTTAATTCTTTTGAATAATTTCTATAAAAAGGGTGAATTCTTGAAATATGAAACGATCGCTCCATTAGCTTTACATAAGCTTCAACACTTAGATGTTTCATATTCAGTTCATTTCCTATGCTATTTGCATTATAAAGTCCTTTTCTACAAGACAAAATTCTTAGAATATCAAGATAAGCATCAGGATATTTTAAATTAGCTTCTAAAGCATCTTTTTTAATATATGATTCTGCTATATCCTTTAAGATTAATTTTTTCTCCGTTGTATTTGACTCTAAAACAACATCCGGATATCCACCAAATAGCAAATATTCGTTTAACCATTTGTTTAATTCTGCAATGTATATTTCCGGAATGTTACCGGAATTTATAAAAGGGACTATTTCTTCCCTATTTTTAAAAATCAGAAATTCTTCAAAACTTAAAGTTGGTAAATTGAAGATGCGTTTTCTACCAGCCAAACTGTCTTTAAATTTCCAATCAATATAAAATGCTGATGAACCGCTTACAATCATTTTTATTTGATGACTATTTAAATCATAATGATATTTGAGAAAATTTGTTGGGTCTTTCATGTATTGAATTTCATCAATAAAAAGTATAATCTTGCTCTTGTCATTAAAAGGAGGTATCACATTATAGAGATTGCGAGGGTGAGTATTTAAAATACTTAATATTTCAGGATCTTCTAATGATATAAAAAAAGTTTGATTTCCTTTAGACTTTAAAAATGAATTCATTTGTTGCATTAATGTTGTTTTTCCAGTTTGACGAGCTCCAATAATAAGTGATATCTGCTTCTTATTTAGGTGGTTAAGTAAACTTTTATATAATGCTCTATATTTCATAATAACAAATTATCCCCAAAATCTAATTTGTCAACAAAAAATTATCCTGTTTTAGAATTAAAGCGGATAACAAAATATCCCCTTCTCAAATTCTTTTAATAATAAATTATCCTTTTTATTTGTAATGGTCTTCAATACGAAACCCAACTCGGGTTCAAGGAACTCGAGTTTCAAAGGTTATATTTTTCAATTAGCACTTCATCAGCGAAATTAAAATATTTGTTATCACCAATAATAATATGGTCAAGGATTTTAATCTCCGTAATTTTCTCACACACTTCGCCCAATCTCACCAATTGCCAGCCGAGAGGGAGTTCGTGTGGTAGATTGCAGGTTGTAGAATTATTTATTTCAGTTTTCATTACTTTTTTGCGTTTTTCTTACTTTTTAATAACCTCAAACTTCCTGCAAAGGATATGTATATCCACCTTTTATAATTTCCTTTTCTCTCAAGTAATTTGTAATATATTGGCCACAATTGCTGCCAATAAAATTTTCTTCTAATTCTCCAATGCTCAGGATAACTTCATAACCCACTTTTCTCAACGCATCTATTATTTTATATTTTTCTCTATCTGGAAGTATATGCGAAGATATTTTATTTTTGTTTGCCTGATAAGTTGGATTCACTGGAGTTATTTTGATCAAAAATTTATTCGGAGTAAAATGCTGTAAAAGAACATCCGGGTTAACCGGCATTCCCTCTGCCAGAGCAAAGTTGAGAGTTATTTTTCTTTCTCCCTTTCTGTAAAATAACTCCCCATATCTTGAAATTTTCTCCATATCCCACTTTTCTACAGGAATAAGCCAATCCCTTAACTTACTATCCGTAGTATGTATTGAAAACTGAAGTTGGAACCTTTTCTTATAAATTTTCTCCTTAATTACTAATAGTCGTTCAAAAAATCTATCAGTCCCTTTAGGAGCAATTGTAGAGATTGTTGGTAAAAGTCCTGGGGCATCATAGAGTTTAGGGAGTTCTTCAAGGACATCAAGTATATTTTGATTAAATGCAGGTTCACCCATTCTTGCAAATTGAATCTTAAACTTCTGAACTGGAACTTTTCTGTCTGGGAAACGATTTAGTATCAGATAATCTATCTGTGAGATTATTTCGTTTTTGGAAAATTTTCCGTGGTAATATTCACCAGCATCACAAAAGCGACAGCCTACTGGACATCCATATAAGGTGGATACAATTAAAACCCATTTTTTTTCTCGTGGAATAGGGGGTTGAACTGATTCAACAAATTCTATAAGTTTTCCATTCTCCATTTCAGCAATATAAACCATTGCGATATCTTCATTTCCAGTTTTGGCTATTATCTTCATGTGCGTTCTCTTTCAATATTTCTATAGATTTTCATGGCTGCTTTGATACCATCTCCTACACAGATAGCAGTTTGCCTATAGATTTCATTTTTAATATCTCCAACCAGATAAAGTTTATCTGTGTTTAACAGGTTATCAAGATGTTTCTTGAGATTACTGCCTAAAAAATCAATACAAGGTTCTCTTCCAATAGCGATTACCACATAATCTGTATAAATTTGGTTATCCTCCAAAAAATTCTGGGATTTCCATTTTTTATTAACAGTTTGGCTATCACTGTGAATAAGAGTCAACATTGTTTTGCTGTCAGCGTTATTTATTTCACTAACACTTACATTATGAAAATATGAAATATTCTTGGATTTCATACATCTTTCCATAAGCACAGGAATGCATTTTGCCTCTTTCCTCCTGTTTAAAATTATAACTTCATTATTTTGAGACAAGTTAAGGCCATAATCAAACGCAACATCTCCTGCTCCTATTATTGCAATTTTTTTATTCTTAATCCCAAGAATTGGGTAAATTTCATAAAATATACGATCTTTGATATTATCTGAAATGGGGAGGACAGAAATTTTTTTAGGTTTTGTGCCGGTAGCAATTACTACAACACTGGATTTTATTACTCTACAGTTAGTTTTTGTAAGAAACAGATTATCGCAATATTCCAACTCCAGAACCCTTTCAAAGTTAACTTTGATACTAAAATTTTTTAGATGCTTTTTGAAAAGTTGAACAAGCTCCAACCCGCCTATTCCATCAGGAAAACCTGGATAGTTCTCTAAGAAGTTAGCATTTCGCAAAAGACCACCAATTTCTGCTTGTTCCAGGAGTATAGGTTCAATATTATAATGTTTTAATTGAATTGCAGTGGCTATTCCTGCAGGTCCTGCTCCAATTATAACCACATCCTTAATGTCCACTTCTGATAGCATCCAAATAGTGTTGTAGTTCTTTCATAAGCACAGGTATGGCAAAACCATGCGACAGATTAAGTAAAGTTGCCCAATGAAAATTTTCATTATATGTTGCAGTTCCATCTATCGGGAAAAAGACTGTAAAGCCTCTAATAAAGGCAGATCTTGCAGTTGTTTCGCAGCAGAGGTGGGTCATTACTCCAGTTATTATAAGCTGGCTTATTCCGTTTTCTCTTAATATATTTTCAAGTGGTGTTTGGTAAAATCCGTCATATTGTGTCTTTCTAATAACAATGGAGTTCGGTAGATTTAATTCAGGAATAATTTCGCTTAAATTATCCTTTTCTGATATTAAGTCTTTCCACCACTGAGCCATAAGTTTTGCATCTTCCTTTGAATTGATGTGACGAGTAAGAATGACTGGTAAATTAATTTCATTAAAAGCATCTGCTAATCTTTTGATTTTCGGTATAATGGGTAAAGCACTTGGGATATAAGCATGTGAGCATTCATCAAGAAAAAATCTTTGCATATCAAGAACTAAAAGTGCTGATTGTTTGGGTATAAAATTAATCTTATGTAATCTTATGGATTTCTCCAGTTTTTGGAGCATTTCCAGGGATTTATTACTAATGGTTTCATGGGTGAAGTAATAGCTTTTCATATAATTTACTTTAAAATTTTACATAATTTGTTAGATGCGAATTTTGTTTATCCATATCATCAAATAGTAAACATTGGCAAGTGCAAAATCCCCTTACCATTACCCATAGGTTTAATCGCCAACCTAATCGTGAAGTTAACCGTGAGCTTAATCGTGAAGTATTAAAACACTACATAATCCACTGTTATCTAAAATAAACCAAATTATTTAGTAAATCTACCATCATCCTTTGATATTGAAAGTTTATGAACCACTTTTTCAAGCCAGCCTATTTTCTTTGCATCTCTTATATCAAATTCCGGCACATACGGCTTGATATCTAAAAGTGGGGTTCCATCCACTATATCTACATCTTGAATATAAAGTATGTTCCCTTCAATTCTAATAAGACGCACAACTGAAATACCTATTGGGTTAGGTCTGCTTGGACCTCGCATTGCAAAGATTCCGTGTTCTTCATTATCCATATAGGGTTTTGCTCTTAAGGATACTTTCTTTGATAAATGAAAATGGTAGGTTAAAATAATGTGAGAGAAACCTTCAACATCTTTTAATCCTTCAGTATATTCCGGGAATAACTCAACTGTTCCTTCAATACCTTTAGCTCCAGTGGGTTGGATAGGCGTTCCTTTGGGTTCTTTAGATAAAGAATGGATAATTCCAATTGGTTTGTACTTTATTTCATTCATAGTTAAATGTGTATATATTTATTCCCCAGATAGGATTTGGGAACTATGTAATAAATTTAGAAGCTACCTTTTGCAAAGAAGTTATTTATTTGTGATATTTTAGAATTCTTTGCATTTTCCAGTTTGCCAAAATATAGCACCTCTCCTTTATCTAAGAATACAATCCTATCTGCAATACGATGGATAGAAGCAAGTTCATGTGTGATAACTACAATGGTCATATTTAGTTGAATATTTAATTTTTTTATCAAACTGTCTATTGCTTCAGAGGTTACAGGGTCAAGTCCAGCTGTTGGCTCATCGCAAAAAAGTATTAGTGGATCAAGAGCAATGGATCTTGCAAGGGCAGCTCTCTTACGCATTCCACCAGAAAGCTGTGCTGGGGACATATTAATTGCTTCATCCAGTTCGACAAGATGTAGTTTGGTTCTTACCAATCTTTGGATTAATGGTTCAGATAAGTTTGTATGTTGTCTTAAAGGGATTGCCACATTTTCCCTGATAGTAAGTGAATTAAGTAATGCGCCATTCTGAAAAAGAACGCCGACTCTTTTTAATATATTTTCGAGATCAACCTCATCCATACCTATAATTTCTTTATCAAATATTTTTATTGAGCCAGAAACAGGGCTGTGAAGTCCAATAATATGTTTGAGCAAAGTTGTTTTTCCACAGCCGCTTCCACCAAGAATAACCATCACTTCATCTTCTACCACATCTAAAGAAACATTATCTAAAATCCGTTTTTCATCAAATTCTGTTATAAGGTCACGAACTTCAATTACTTTTTTATTTTGCATATCTACTTTATAGTATCATAAATGAAATCTTTGTTTTTTTGCAAGAAATCAAAATTTAGATTTTGGGTTTAGAATTTTGATCTTTTACCTTTAATCTTTAATCTTTGCGGTTTACCGCGCTATGTGTTAGTAAAAAATCAATCCTAATACAGAATCTACCACAATAACCAGAAATATTGCAGTAACAACTGAGGAGGTGGTTGCTTTGCCAACTCCCTCAGCTCCACCCTTTGCACGGAAGCCAAAGTAGATTCCCACAAGGACAATCACCCAGGCAAAAGCAAGGCTTTTTATCATACTAGTAATAATATCTTTGAGAACCATAACCTTTGCCATTTCATTAATGAAAGCAGTTGGACTAAGTTTTAGATAAGTAATACCAATAACAAATCCACCAGCAATACCAATAATATCTGCAAATATAGTGAGAAGTGGGGTGCAAACTGTCATTGCATAGAATTTTGGTAATACTACATATTTAATAGGATTTAGTGCCATAGTTTTAAGAGCATCGATCTCTTCTGATATCTTCATTGTTGCAATTTCTGAGGCAATAGCAGAACCACTTCTTCCTGCAAGAACTATTGCAGTCATAAGTGGTCCCATCTCAGCTATCATTGCTAGGGTGATTAAGTCAACTACGAAAATATTAGCTCCAAACTGTCTTAATTGTTGTGCTGATTGTAAAGCAAGGATAAAACCAACTAAAAAAGAGACTATAGCAATTATAGGAAGAGCATTTACGCCAATAAGGATACTTTGCGCAACAAACTCACCTTTTCTCTGTCCCTTTTTTGTAAAAAGTCCTGCTACACCCCAATAAAATGTATCTGCGGTTAAGAAAATAAATTGTCTAATATCTTGCAGTAATATAATCAGTCTATTGCCCAGTTTTTCGAAAAAGGTAGGTGGTTTTGTTGGTGGTAAAGTTTTTATACTCAATGAAGAAAAGGTTTGTATAGATTTAGAGATGTTATTGGGGACATTAAGTATTTCTGTTAAAATGCCCTTTTTACTTGTAGATTCTGTTATTTCATCCAATGAAGCCACACCAGCACTGTCTATAGATTTTAATTTTGAAAGGTCGATAATCAATTTGTCATAATGAAAATCTGACAATTTTGAATAGGTAAAATTAAGCAACTCATTTGCATTTTTTATGTTTAATGAATTTGCTATAATTATTTTATTTTCAGTAAAAGTTAAAAAACTCATATTAGAAAGATATGAATGTTATATCTACTGATAAATTATGTCTTTGTACAACCCAATCTTTGGATTCATCACGGTTAAGTGAAAGGGTATAATCAAGAGAAACAAAACGAGAGATTCTAAAGTTAAATGTGTTCTCCAATCTAAATATCTGGGAACGCTCCCCATCAAATGGGTAAAGGGTATAGACTTCGAAGAAATAACTCAAATTGCTAATAATTCTAAAATCTCCACTAATAGAACCTTCTATACCTTTAAGATCAACAGATTTAAGACAGTTAAATATCTTTGGATTATCAGAATCCTGTTCAAAAACATCATTATTCATTGTTTGAGAAAGACCAAGACCACCCTTTATGCTAAGGTTACTGCGACTACTTTTTAGAAGTGAGATATTTAAACCGAGCCCTTCTTCAAAACGCATTGGGAAGAACATAGGTGCAGTTTGAATTTCATTAATATCTGTTAAAATATCTATTACATTTCCATCTTCATCATATGTATAAATTGTATCCTGTCTAGTATCGAAGTAATATTTAGAAGGAAAAGGTCTTGTATCAATTCTAAAACGAACATAAACACCAAATGATTTTACAAAATAGTAGATATAAGTTGTTGGTATCTGAATATTATTAGAGGATATTCGAAAGTCTTGTTTATGCTCTTTATTAAGACCAAGATTAAGAATTTGTCGCGAAGTAAAATAATGAGGGAATTTATCAAGTTTTATTTGATTTTCAAGTTTGGAAATAAGAGTAATAGTCGTGACATTTTCATCTTTATTATCTTCGTTGTTACTAATTAAAAGAAAGCTTCCCTTGAGTGATGTATATACATTCCAGACTTGAGCCTTCTTCAATTCAGCAATTTCAGGTATGATTCCTGAACCAACAAAATTTCTACTTGTATTATCAACAACAATAGTAGTAGTTATTAATTCTTTAGGCAATAATCTTATAGTTGTAAAATTTGTGTAGGTATTATATGGTTCACCTTGTCGAACAATTTTATACAATCCTGGTTTTAAAATCCATGTATCCTGATATTCACCCGGTTCATCTTCATCAGCACTATATGCCATACCTATAGGATGATAATCTGGAAGATCGAATATTTCATAACTTTCTCTAAGGAAATCTCTGTCTTGGTCAATAATCTTCACTATTAAACCAGACCAATCAGGATAAATTATTTTTGTTTCACCTTCCTCAATTGTAATCTCTTTTTTTATTTTTTGTTTATTATCTTCACTTGAACCCAGAATAATTGTATATTTTCCTGGTTTAAGAAAGCAACTTTTTCCAACAGGACAACCAAATTTAATATTTTTTCCATCTTGATATACTGAAAAATCTGGTTCTAATTCTGGCTTTGACATTGCTGGAATAAAGATTCTACCAAAACCACTTTCATCGTCAACTGCTTCCTTATCTAATTGTACTTGAGGTTCATCCGCAAACCAGCTATCATAGGGATTATTAGAGTCAGAGGATGCATTAATTGGTAGATAAAGTATAAAGATGGTCAGTAAAAAACATAATATTTTTTTCATTTTATCCTCCATTTTTATTTGGCAGTTGGCAGTAGGCAGTAGACAATAGATAATTTCCGGTAAAAGTTCTTGCTCAATTTTTACTCCTTACTGCTAACTACCCATTAACTCTTCGGTTGATATTTTTATGGCTGTTTAATCATCCCGATGTATTGGGAATATTTTACTAATAAAATATGCATTGTATTGACGCTTACGATATTCTTCTGCTATGTTTGAACACACTGATCGTGATGATCGTCGGATTTGATCAGTAAGAAAATAAAGTTCATCCTTGCCCGCCACCAAGCTTTGGCAGGCGGGTTTAGGAAAGCCTTTACTGAGGCGAAAAATTTCCATAGCCAGTCTAAAAGCTTTCTTGTAAACGATTAAATCTTTAAGATCTTGCGACAAAAGTAATTCCTTTCTTTTTTTACCCGCCAACTGCCTACTGCTTACTGCCTACTGAAATAATTAATCACCTGAGCAAGAAATACATTGAATTCTTCATTTAGAGTATCACTAATCTTTTTAGAAAAGTAATTCATTTTATTTGTGTAAAGAGGTATATATCTTTCAATGGTATAGTTTAAAACAATTTGATTTTCCTGAACATCTATTAGGTAAATTGAAATATGCAAATCGGCACGAGAGTATCTTTCACTTTGATATTTTTCTATACTCTGGATAGTACCTGAGATGATATAGTCAGGTCTTTCTTCTAAAAAGGTTTTCTCACATTTTTTTACTATTTTTAGTTTATTAATATGATTAATTAAAAGATTAGTAATAGCTACTTGTGGTCTGGTTGCCCATAGACTCATTCGGTCATAGTAAACCTCATGAGTAGATTGTCTTATAACAATTCTGGTATTATCATAAGTGCGGTTAATCTTGAATTCTTTAACCTGTAAATTATAAGGGAAAGGCTTTTCAACCTGGGTTTCTACATATATGAGTGGATTATAATCCAGGATATAATATTTTGCTATATACCGCTTAGCACAGCCAAATATTGAAATGACTACAAAAAGAATTATATATTTTTTAATATTCATAATTATTTCCCTCCCGGGATTTCTTCAACTCCACGTGCTCTAATCAATAAAGATGGGTCTTCGGAAATTAAACGGGAAAATTCATTAAGATACTGCATAGTTTCTTTAAGCAATTCCATAGAGCGGATAATATCCTCTCTGCTTTCAACTAATGTTAAGTCAATATGAGTAAAAGTTTTATTAATTCCAGCTACTGCTGTATTGATGTCTTGAATTGTTTTTTTGAGTTGTGCTGTCTTAATGTCATCTGAAGCTGTACTCAAATTAGAGAGCAAATTTGATAATTCCTCTGAATTTATTATAGTAGAGATATCATTAACTGTTTTTTTAGCATCGTTTGATAAGACCACTAATTCATCAGAAATTTGCCTGATGTTTGCAAAACCAATCTGGATATTATCTCTATTTTCCTCAAGGATATAATTAATGTTAGCCAGAGAATTTTTTGCATTTCTTATCAAATCTTGTAAGTCAGTTTTACTCTCTCCACTGAATATATCAGCCAGATTATTAAGGATAAATTCCAGTTTTTCTGCTATCACTTCTGCTTTTCCAGTAATTGCTTCAAATACAGATGCACCTGGTTTAATGTAAGAATTTGGTTTAAGTGTTTCAACCTCTGGTGTGCCGCCCACTAATTCTATGAGTTTTAATCCTGTAATACCAACTACAGCAATAACTGCTTCCACATCAGATTTGATTGGGGTGCCTTCTTTTATGCTTATTTTGACAATTATTCTTGTAATATCTTCAGGGTCAATTTTTAGATCTTCCACACGACCAATGCGGATTCCGTGGTACTTTACAGCACTTCCAATATCCAATCCACCAACAGAAACATCTTTATATGCGATGTAGTAAATATCTCTTTTTTCTAAGAATTTGCTGCCAATAATTAAGCTTAATAATAAGAGGAGTAGTATTATTGCAACCCCGATAAATATTCCAAGTCTTATTTTTTGTGATCTTGTAACCATCTATTTCTCCAAAATTATTTGGAATTTATATTGAATTTTTGTCAATTTTATCATTTTTTTAAAAAATAGTATTTTCTAAATTTTAGTTAATTAGTGTATGTCCGTAAAGTTATTGTTTGTAGAACGACCTTCCAAGGTCGTTAATGTAAATAGGCTTTTCATGCCAAAGGCAGATCCTTCGGAAAATGTGCCTTAAGAAAACGAGTTCACCCTTCGTAGTCCCGATATTTCGGGACGGAGAACGGGCTTGGAACCCCGTTCTACATTTACGGATAGACACTGATTGTTGAATAATCACCATACAAAAACCACACCACTGTTTGGGAAAAACCACTCATCTTGATGGCTTTTCAAAGTCACTATACCATTTTCATTTATTTCTTTCGGGTATTTCTCTTTACCAGCAAAAATTGAGATGGTTTCAACATTTTTGATATCAGTTTCTGAAAAATCAAATGTAACTAGAATTCCTTTTGTAAGTTCTGAAAGATAGATAGTTAATTGGTGTTTTGTTTTAGGATAATATGTTGTAGTATCAATTGTAAATTGTACATCTTTATCTACAAGATATTTAAGTTTGGGGTGGGAACATTCAATTTCTAAATTTGCTTGATTTGAAGTTGTTGATGTATGATTATTTTTTTTGATTTCATAGTTTAAGATATTATCATTAATCATAATTTTATCAATCTGAAATGAATGAATCAGGTCTATCTTGCTGTCCAAAAGCCAGCGATATTCAACATCTTCAGAAAGGAAGTATTGCTCCAGGTTGCTTAAGTTATTCGCACATACAATTTTGAACTTTTCATTTTTCAACTTTTTACGATAACTCAACTTAGTTTTAGCCAGATAGAACTGTTTTGACAATTGTGGGTTATTTTTGAGTTCTAAAAATTTTACCAGATGAACGAAGTCTGTTTTCCAACCCACTTCTCTATCTGCAGTTGAGAACAGATTTTTCAGCAGTTCCTGATAGATTATACTACCAATTTCATTACTATTTAGTCGTTGGTTCAATGAGGTTTGAATTATCTTTTCTAATTTTGTATTGGAGAAATCTTTTGCAATAAAAGTTCTGCGAGAAATGGGTTCTATAGTTGTTCCTTTATTTTCTTTTATGAAAATTCTTTGAGCTCGTCTTCCAAGATTGCATACAGTTTCATAACTTAATCCTTTATATAATCCAGATAATTCTTCAGCAGAAATTGTTAAATTTCCATTATTACCAAGCAGAGTTACTTCATCTCCAATTTTAGCATCTTCCACATCTGAGATGTCAACCACAATCATATCCATTGTTACTCTGCCAAGAATAGGGCACATTTTTCCATTAATGATAACCTTTCCCAGATTTGAAAGTAGAAAGTTATAGCCATCTCCATACCCAATTGGTAAAATTGCTGTGCGTGTGGGTTTGTGTGTTATATAAGTTTTGTTGTAGCTGATGCCGAACTCATCTGGAAATTCCTTTATCAAAACTATCTTGGATTTGAAGGTCATTACAGGAAGGAGTTTTATTTTGGAATGAAGTGTTTCATCTGTATAAATTCCATAGGATAATAGACCAATTCGAACCATATTATATTGAGAATTTGGAAAATTAACTAAAGCAGCACTATTTTCAAAATGAATGATTTCTGGATTGATGCCTGCAGATTTAAATTGTAACAAAACAGAATCAAATCTTTGAACCTGGATAGAAGAGAATTCACTTTCTTTATTTTCACTCATTGAAAGATGAGAGAATACACCTTCAATCTGAATATTCTTCAACTTTTTTAATTCAGATACAACCTCGTTTACTTGATTCCATAGAAATCCTGCTCTGCCCATTCCTGTATCAAAATTGATATGAACTTTGATTATTTTCTCATTTTGAATAGCAAACATATTCAATTCTTGTGCAAATTTAATGCTGGAAATAGATGGAGTTAAGTCATAATTGATTATATCTTCTATTTCATCAGGGAATGAAGGACTCAGTATTAAAATTCTACTGTTTATCTGCTCAAGTCTGAGAAGCACGCCCTCATCTAAATTTGCTACTCCCAACCATTTAATTCCCAACTTTTCTGATTCACGAGCAATTTCGACTGAACCATGTCCGTATGCATCGGCTTTAACAATTTGCATTAATTCAACATCTGGTTTCAGAAATTTTTTAAGCTGAGTAATATTATATCTGAAGTTATCTAAGGTGATAACTGTCCAACTACGGAATTGCTGGTTTATCATTTTCATTTAATGCAATTTAAGTAGTATGCAAGCGAAAAGAGTTTTTTTTGATAAAAGGATACTTGACTTATCCCGATGTATTAGTCTTGGTCAGGCATCGAGCCTGAACGGATCGGGATGAGTTAAGTTGACTTCTTTCAACGAGTCGACACTTAAGTCAAGTCCTGATGAATCGGGACTTAACTCAAGTTTTATTAATTTTTTAAGTTTTCGTTCGACCACTATGTAGTTATTTGAATATACATAACAAAATATTTCATTGGGTGAAGCTATAAAATTCGTTTTTTAGCTATTTCGTGTCCCCAATTTAATTGGGGATCGTGGGTATAAATCCTATTTTACCTTTTGAACCCAATACTCATTAATTGAAGGGAATTGCTTTTTTAATTTTTCACCCAATTTAGTAGCTTCAGAATAAGTATACAAACCATCCAGACGAAGACGATAGAAAGTTTCCCCGTCTTTCTCAATTGTTGTGATTTTAGTATTGTAACCGTATTGAGCTAATTTATTCTTCTCAATATCAATTTTTGAGTAGTCTTTAACTGCGACTACTTGCAATTCAAATACTTTTTCTTCAACCTTGACTTCTTCAGGAACTTGTTCAGGTTCTTTTTCTGGTGTAACTTTTGCTTTCTCTACAGTTGGTTCTTCTATTGTTACAGGTTCGGGAACTTCTTCCTTTACTTTTTTCTTACCACAACCTGTAAAAAGTGAAAAGGAAAGTATTAAAGCACAGATTACAAAAATTATTACTAAAGTTCTTTTAATCATTTGAACCCTCCGATATTTAATTAAGTAAAATATTATAATTTTTAAAATTGCGTCAAGAAAATGATTAGATTTTAATTATTTTAATAGGATTATTTTACTTGACATAAAATTTATTAATTCAAAATGAATTTATAATGTTTACAGGAATCATAAATCATTTAGGAAAAGTAAAGAATATAAAATATTCTGGCAATAAAATGTATTTAACCATTTTTGCAAATGGTTTAAAGGATTTGCTTCATCCTGCTGATAGCATCGCCTGTAATGGTGCATGCTTAACGGTAATTGAAAGTGATAAAGATTTCTTCACTGTTGAAGTAACTTCTGAAACACTTAATAGAACCAACTTGAAACACCTTAAGGTAAGAAGCATAATGAATTTAGAATTACCTATGTCAACAGACAGCAGGTTTGATGGACATTTAGTTCAAGGTCATATTGATACAGCTGGAAAGTTGGTCTCAAAAAAAATAATCAGAGGAAGCATTGTATTAAAAATATCTTTTCCTGAAAAGTATAAAAATCTTATTATTGAAAAGGGTTCTATTGCAGTAAATGGTATAAGCTTGACTATCACAAATGTTAAAGCTCGTAGTTTTTTTGTAAATATCATTTCTTACACTCAGGAAAACACAAATCTGAAATATATAAAGATTGGAGATGAACTGAATCTTGAATTTGATATTATTGGCAAGTATGTAGTGAATTATTTGGAAAAAAGTAAAAGGGAAAAATACCTTTTGGAATTAATTTAGGGGGTGTAATATAAAACGCTTCACTATTACACCCCCTAAATCACCCCGATTAAATTGCTTCCCAATGTAGTAGCTTTGCACTACACGGGACAGGTCGCATTTAATGGGGCAGGCAGATGAACACAGATAAATACAGATATATTCCAAAGTATAGAAAGAAAATAAAGAAACTTTGTGTTCTTTGTGTCCTTTGTGTTTCAATCTTTTTACTTTCCTGCGGCAAAGAAAAACCTCCAACAGGCGGTCCAAAAGATACTGTGCCGCCAGAAATCATAAATGGTGAGCCAAGTAATTTAACTAATAACTATAACAAGGGAAAAATTGAAATTACTTTTTCAGAACAGATTGATCCTGATTCCTTTCAAGATGCACTCATAATTTATCCTACTATTTTAAATAAAAGGTTTTCCGAAAGTAAAAGCAGAATTACAATCAAAATATTAGAAAAACTTTTACCTGATCAAACATATCACATTACTATTGACAATCAATGTCAGGATATACGAAATAATCATTTAGAAGATATTTATCATTTTGTGTTTTCTACTGGTGACTCAATTGATTCAAATTCTATTTCTGGAAATATTTCTATAGAGGAAGGATTTCTTACCACAAGCAGCAAAATATGCATTTCTCTTTATTCAATTGAAGATACAATTTTGATTACAAAAACTACTCCTCGGAGTGATAATACTTTTGATTTTACTAATCTGAGGAATGATACTTATTTAATCTCTGCATTTGAAGATATCAATGGTGACTTAGAATACGATTTTAAAAAGGAACTTTTTGATAAGCAAGAAGTGAGCCTTATTTATCCTGTTCAATCTGTAGATTTGAAATTAACTTTGCAGGATACAACAAAGCCAGAATTAAAAAAGATAATTTCAAAAAGTAAACAGCATTTATTAGTTGAATTTAGCGAAGAGATTAAACAAATTCATCATATAGCAATAATTAACAAAGTAAACAACTCAGAATTAGAAGTGCTCGAGACTATGCTTAATGGAAATGAAATGGATGTGATAACAGCTATTCCTGATACTGTTTCTTATATTCTTGTTGCTAATAATATTATAGATTTGAAAAATAATATTAATCTTTCCGACTCAATAAATTTTGTGAACACAATGCCTGCAGATACGAATGCGCTATTACTAACAAGTTGCTCTCCAGAGGATGGAACAACAGTTAATAATCTTATGCCAAGTTTTCTAATAGAGTTTAATAAGATAATAGCATTGGATAATTTAATTGTGGATTTGAAAAACTGTGAAAATAATAATTCAATAAAGTTCAATATAGATAGAATTATAGGAAATAAGTTTAAAATTCAACCCCAAACAAAACTTCAAAATTATGTGCCTTATAAATTAGTTATTTCGTCTGATTGTAAAGATTATGAGGGAAATAAATTAGATAAAGAAGTTACTATAAATATTTTGCCAATAATTTTTCAATAAAGAATTACTTCCAGTATTTTAATTCCACTTTTTCATCTTCAATTTCTAAATAAGAGTAATGATATATCCAATCACCCAAATTAATGTATTTGCTGTTGTCAAATGTCAAAATTCTGGGTTGATGGATATGCCCCATAATAACATATTCAAAACCTTGTGAGAATTTTATTTTAGAAAAACTTACCAATCCTTTCTCAAGTTTTGTTTTTTTCTTTTGGGGTAATTCCTTTTTTCTACTTGAACGGGACATCCATTTACCGAATTTTAGTCCTAAATCAGGATGAACAATTCCAAATATGTGATTTACAAACTTGTTTCGCAAAATCGTTTTAAAAAAATGATATCGTGCATCGTTAGATGTGTAGTCATCTCCATGTGAGATAAAAAATTTCCTGTTTCCAATATTAAACTCATAATCATTTAAATACACTTCTATTTGGATTTCATTTTGGAGAAAATCTCTGAATTTGAAATCATGATTACCAGCCAGATATATGATTTTTATACCTTTTTCAGAGATGGATTTTAATTTTGTCAGAGTAGTAAAATATGGCTTCGGGATGACCATTTTATATTCATACCATACATCAAATAAGTCTCCTGCAATAATGAGTTTATCAAGATTCCAGGATTTTATTTTATCAAGAAAGGAATATAGTTTTTTTAATTTTTCCTTTTCTTCGTCATCAATTTGTAATTTTTGATGAATATCAGAAATACAGATTATTTTCATATGAAAATCCCTTCGCCACAAAGGCACAAAGACACAAAGAAAAAAATTAAAAACATGATTAATTCAACAACTCTAATGTAATTTTCATGCTCCTTTGCCTGCCCCGCCTGCCCTGTGAAATTTCTTCCTATTTCACCGGGGTTAAATCTTTTCCTATTTAATGGGGTGTCCCGATTTTTTTTCGGGACACGTATGTTTCATATAATGAATCTCCTTTTTTTTAATCTGGGATAATTGCGGGATTTATCTCAGCATATCTATTATAGACTATGGGGAGTGCGAAAACGACTCCCCGATGAATCGGGGAGGAACTTTTCGCATGGTGTAATTACGCTGAAAGTTCGTTCTCCCGATATATCGGAGAACTCGTTTCAGCACTCCTGTTAAGTTAATCAATGGGTTAGAACATAATATACCATATTTATTCCCATCCGAAAAGCCATTTTGCGTATTTCAGGTGGGTCCCTATGAACCTCTGGCGAAGCCCAGCCATCACTGATATTGCTTTCGTAAGTATATAAGACGATCATTCTTCCGAAATTGTCAAATAGAGCAAATGCTTGTGGTCGTTTATTGTCATGCTCATGAATTTTGGGCAATCCATTTTCAAAATGATAAAAACAATTGAATATTGGATGTGAAGATGGGAGTTCTTGTAATGGTTTATTTGGAAAAACTTTTGCAATCTCTCTTCTGAAGTATTTATCCAATCCATAATCATCGTCAATATAGAGAAAACCGCCTTTCTTGAGATATTCACGGAGATTTTTAATCTCTTCATCAGAGAGCACAATATTTCCGTGTCCTGTTAGATATAAGAAGGGATAATCAAAAATTCTATTGTCTTTCAATGAAACAATTACTTGGTCTTCAGCAGCTTTGATATTGGTTCTGTTATTTATTTCTCTTAAAAGATTTGGAATAACTGATGTATCGTTATACCAATCTCCACCGCCATCATATTGGACTCTGGCAATAGTAAACTTTGTTTCAGAAGATAAATTAGTTGCTGAAATAGCATAAATTATTATGAAAATTAGGATAACTTTTTTCATGATAGCAAATGAGAATTGTCAAAATCTTATGTCAAGAATTTGGGAAATACTTTATTTATTCAAACACAATTAATCTTGACAGAATTTCGGAAGTGAAAAGATTTTGAATTCAAAATAATGGGCGATTAACTCAGTGGCAAGAGTGCTTCCCTTACAAGGAAGAAGTCATAGGTTCAAGTCCTATATCGCCCACCATACCCATCTCGTTCTCAACGGCTATGTTGGGAACGCAATGATTTTTCCGATTCTGGAGAATCGAATTCCAAATACTTATTTACCTTTTATATTTTCCCATTAACTCTCCTTGAGCTAAGATATGACCTTCCATTGCTTTAAGAACTTTTTTCTTTGATGCACCAGGTTCCAAATCTAACATTGTATCAAGAGCATATAGCTTAAAGAAATAACGATGTGTTCCAGATGGGGGACAGGGTCCGCCATAACCAGTTCGTCCCCAACTGTTTTTTCCCGGGGTGCCTTGTGGTTCTTCTCCCTCACTTATTTGCGAAATACTTGCTGGAATATTAAAAACAATCCAGTGGTCCCATACACCGACAGGTGCATCTGGGTCGTCCATAATTAAAGCAAGCGACTTGGTATTTTCTGGAACATCACTTATCTGCAATGGTGGAGAAATATCATCTCCATCACAAGTATATTTTCTTGGAATCATCTCGCCTTCTGCAAATGCAGTGCTTGCTATTTTTGTTACCATTTTGTTTCCTCCTTTTTACTCATTACTTGTAACCATAGTTTCTTCTTTATTAAACTTCTTTTCTTTACAATATGAAAGTATTAAAGTTAAGAATATACAAAGTATCAAGATTACTTTCATTTCTTGCTTTTTTATTATAGTTTAACATAATATTATCCTTTTCAAATTTTTCGTCATTGCTGAAAGTTTCCCGCCAGTGCCGACTTGTCGGCATCCCGATAAATCGGGTCTGGCGGATCGTTTTCAGACCCGACTTCGGTCCCGATATAATCGGGATTGAAATCGGGACACTCCAATTATAAAGAATTATAAAGAACTGGTGGAGAAGAAGGGATTTGAACCCTCGACCTCAGCATTGCGAACGCTGCGCTCTCCCAACTGAGCTACTTCCCCACAACTTTATAAATTTTAATATAGTTTAACAACTTTCTGAATGCCTATATTTTGATTATCATAAATAAATTGAATTAAATAAATACCATTTTCTACCTCGTTTCCCTGTTTATCTTTTCCATTCCATTCAATAATATTTTTGTCTTTTGCCTTTTTCATTTTAATTTCTCTAAGGAGTTGTCCTTTAATATTATAGATATTGATTATTGAAGGTTTTGGCAAATTATAATTATCATAGTAAAGTTCAATTTTAATGTTATCATGAAAAGGATTGGGAAAAAGCTTTAAAGATAATTCAGAATTGGGACTGAAACTCTGATCTACTGGCAAATCATCACTGCTTCGTGGGTTTAAGTCATATTCTCCATAGCTGTAATTTACGAGTCCTTTTATAGAACCGAAGAATTGTCCCAGTCCGACTGGCTCCAAAAGACAGAAAACATCATCAATCTGGCATTCTCCAGTGCCATCATCAACATACCATTCTCCATATGGATTTTGTACTTGAGTTACAATAACATTACTCACTTTAATTAATACACCTTCAAGAGATTCTTCTGTGGCTACTTGTTGAGTTGAAACGAAAAATGCATCTGGTATTGTATTTCCATTTGAAAATATTTCAAATGATAAAATATTTTTTAACTCGGTCATTCCATAATATTCATACACTTCGGCTATTAATTGAACTTCATCTCCGAGAGCTGGATTGTAACTGGAGTTTGTGTTATAAACAAAAATACCTTTCCATTCTCCTCCCTCAGGTTGAGTAAGATAAAATTTGGTGGAACCATTTGCATCATAAGTTCCTGTTACAATACCAGAAGTAGTTACAGTTTCTCCTTCTAATAGTGAAGGATAAGTACCCTCATACCCTGGGTCCGTTGTATATTGAATGCCATAGATCGTGTATAGTGTATCCAAACTTACAAAATCTGCAAATACCGGGAGATGGTCTGAAGCATAGTAAAGAGCATCCGCAACACTATCAGGAACTGCTGAATTTGTACCATAATTCACAGATTGATTAAAATGATTTCCGTCATTTCCAAAATATATAAGACTGCTATCTATATATTCAATTCCACTCTCATTATTAATTTCGTAAGAAGTAAAGATAAAATCAAACCTGTCATCTAATCCACCGCCAACCCCACCTCCGAACTGATTTACTCTTGTTGATTGGGAATGGACTTCTGTATAAGTAGAATCGTTATGCCAATTTCCCACCTGATCGGATAGGTCTTGTCCTCTTCCTATGTTGTTACTCTCATCTGCAATTATCTTTTGATATGCTGGTTCAGAACTTGTATAAAAATTCATATCTCCAACAATTATAAACTCTGTTCCTTGTTCTAAATTGTTAAGATGGTTTCTTAAGCATGTAATTTCTACCAGCCGTTTTAGTTCGTTTTGTGAACCTTCTGAAGATTTTAAATGACAACTATAAAATCGAATTGGATTACCATCAATAAAAATTACATATTCAGCAATATCGCGCCTCGGAGTTTCAATTATATCCTGAGAAATAAGATTTGCTTTAGATGTTTTATAAAAAAGCATATTAGCTGTATAAAATGTATCAGTGAGTACAAACTCAGCTCGTGCATATTGTATTCCATTAGCATTTAAAGTTGTAAGAAGCATATCCGCTCCATCTTCGTTTTCTATCTCTTGCATAATTAGAATATCAGGTTCAGATGTTTCAAATACAGTTTGGAAATAAGATAAGCGACCAGCTCCGTTCGCACCCGGGAATTTTAAAGCATTATAAGTCATAACTCGGAAATTTGTATCGGAATAGAGATTTGATATTGATAGTAAAATCAGAAATAAAATAAATTTTAACTTTTTCATTTTATACCGTTTGCTGGTTCAGGTATGCCACCTGAACCATATGTTTAAAATATATGGTTCTCCCGAATTTATTCGGGACAAAATCGAACCAGCGTGGGGTTTCTATTCATATTCATCATTACAACAAATATATAATTTTCATTCTCCTTTGTGACGGTTTGCCGATATGTATGTTCCATTTTATGCTTTCAAATTTTGGATTTTCTAAATAAATTATTTTAATGTAAATTTTTAATATTCGATTTTTAAAGGTCAATTTTTAAATGGTTTGTTTTTAATCTTTATCTTTGCGAAAGTTCCAAAATTTCGCAAAGTTCCGTTGGTTGGTTCAGGTATGACACCTGAAATAAGTGTTTAAAATATATGGTTCAATTTACCCCGATGAATATCGGGGAACCAGCGTGGGAAGGGGTTGAAAATAAGTCAAAGGACTGGCAAGTTTTCAACTACTATATTTCACTGAAGGTGAAGGATTAACCCATTCTTTACTCTCTACCTAATCAAAATTTATCTTACGAAGTTTTAGCGAAGGAATATCAATCTTTTTACTTCTTTACCTTTACCATCAACCTTCATTATGTATAAATAAATTCCGTTTGCCTGGATTTTCCCATTTTTATCTCTACCATCCCAATATGTAACTTTTGGCTTTGATTTGCTGTCATCAAATTCTACAAAATCATTATAAATACATCTCACTAATTGTCCTTTAATATTATAGACATTTATCTCCACATCTGCACTATTATGAAGATTGAACCATATTTTTGTTGCTCTTGTTAAAGTTGGATTAAATGGATTAGGATAGTTGTGATAAAGACCATATATTATTGGAATTTCTGGTGGTATTGGAGGTTCATAATCGTCTGGGACAACTAACTTTGCTGTCTTATTATAATGATGAGTCTCTCCACCAAGGTCTATACTCTCAAGCCAATACCAGTATGTATCTCCGGGTAAAGCATCGTATATTGTATCCTCATAAATATAATCATGTGATTCTGAAGTCGTACCATAACCATCAATTAAATCAGATACTTTATCAGAAGTAGAAAAATCATTTTCATTATTACGATATACAAACCAACCCATGTTGTCTGTTTCTGATTGGGTTGTCCAATAGAGGGTAGGGGTGTTTTCTATGAATTGAGCAGTAAATGTAGAGAGAACAACAGGAAGCGTAATATCACCTTCTCCAGAAGCTGTAAAATCAATTAGAGCTTCCGGTGCCCAGCTGGTGAAAGATGCACCGCTGTTTACAATGATCTGTCCATCATCAGCTCCGCTGTTTATGAGATATGATTTATTTGCACCTTGGGCAGTTAGAGTGATGGACGCTCCGCTATTGATTGTGATAACACTGTTCGCTGAATATAAACATGTACTGAGAAAAAATATGCTCATCAATAAAAGAATATTGAACCTGTTCATGATTTCTCCTAAAAATTTATTTATTTTGTGATAAACTTTTTAATTCTTCAATTTCTTTTTGTAATTCTTCTATCATTTTTTGTTGTTCTTTCACCGCTTCAACTAAAAGGGCTGTAATGGGAGCATATTGCATGGAATAATATTCACCATTTTTACTTACTACTTCGGGTATGATATCTTCAACTTCTTGAGCGATAAAGCCCATCTTTACACCTTCTTCATGGTTCTCAGTCTCTTTCCATTCAAAGTTCACACCCCGAAGTTTTTCTACCTTATCCAAAGCGTCTGGAATTGTCTCAATGTTTTTCTTTAACCGTTCATCGCTATCATTAGACCAGACAGTTGTGCCTCCAGCGCTACCATTACTAAAAAATGTTCTGTTCTGTGAGTTATGAGTTGAGTTACCATTAATTACAATTCTATCATTAGCAAAATCTCCCCAGATAAGCGGGGATGCAGAACTTGAGTTTTCTATGTAAAGTATATTGCTTCCATGCTCGCTGTAACCTGCCTGATATCCCAGGAATACATTTCCGGATTTATCGTGTATTCCTGTTCCCTTGCCAGCTTCATATCCTATGATAGTATTATTTGAACCGAACCTGTTTTGGAAATTTGCCATATATCCAATTGCTGTGTTATTACTTCCTTCATTGAGTGATAAAGCATCAAATCCAATTGCTGTGTTACCACTTCCTGTTGTATTGGAATTTAAAGCACTGTATCCATTTGCTGTGTTATAATGTCCTGAAGTGTTATGATAAAGTGCATTATAACCAACTGCAGCATTATATGATCCACCAGAGTTATCATTTCCTGCACCTGAGCCAAGAAAAACGCTGTTGCCTCCTGTTTTTCCATCTAAAAGACCGTTAATATCAACGACTCCCGAAGCGCTTGACCAGCTCAATGTGCCTGTTCCGTTAGTTTGCAAGAACTGACCAAGTGCACCGTCTGTAGTTGGAAATTGATATGCATTATAGATGTCCAGGGTTCCGTTTATTCTTAACAGGTTATTGGCAAACTCGCCATAAATTAAAGGTGATGAAGAATTTGAGTTTCCAATGTAAAGTTTATTGTCTCCTGTTTCATAGTATCCTGCCTTATATCCCAGGAATACATTTCCGGATTTATTGTGTACTCCTGTTCCATAGCCGGCTTTAAATCCTATGATAGTGTTATTTGAGCCTGTCTGGTTAAAGTGATTTGCGTAATATCCATTTGCTGTGTTACCATTTCCTGTTGTATTTCTATATAAAGCCCCATATCCATTTGCTGTGTTACTACCTCCTGTAGTATTGAAACGTAAAGCATAGAATCCATTTGCTGTGTTAGTATGTCCTGATGTATTGTAAAATAAAGCAGACACTCCATTTGCTGTATTATTGTATCCTGTTGTATTGGAATTTAAAGCATACGTTCCATTTGCTGTATTCCCATATCCTGACAAATTGTAAAATAAGGACTGGTATCCGGTTGCTGTGTTATCAAATCCTGAAGTGTTTGAATTAAATGCATTAATACCAACTGCAACATTATTGTTATCTGTTCCATCGTCATTAACTCCTGCACCTGAGCCAAGAAAAACGCTGTTGCCTCCTGTTTTTCCATCTAAAAGACCGTTAATTTCATTACCTGCGTTAGTCCAGCTTAATATGCCGCCTCCGTTAGTTTGCAATATCTGTCCAAGGGAACCGTCTGATGTTGGAAATTGATATACATTATTGATATCCAGGGTTCCGTTTACTCTTAATAGGTTAGTGCCAAAATCACCATAAATTAAAGGTGATGAAGAATTTGAGTTTTCGATGTAGAGCTTATTGTCTCCGATCTCATTGTATCCTGCTTGATAACCAAGAAATACATTTCCGGATTTATCGTGTAATGCTGTTCCCTTGCCGGCTGCATATCCTATGATAGTATTATATGAGCCTGTCTGGTTAAAGTGATTTGCGTAAAATCCATTTACCGTGTTATTATTTCCTGTCGTATTGGAATATAAAGCATTGTATCCATTTGCTGTGTTCCCATATCCTGTCGTATTGGAAAATAAAGTCCGGTATCCGGTTGCTGTATTATAATATCCTGAAGTGTTTGTATTAAGTACCTCTATCCCAACTGCAACATTAGATATTCCGGAGTTATTAGCTCCTGCACCTGAGCCAAGAAAAACGCTGAGATTTCCTGTTTTTCCGTCAGTGAGGTCATTGATCTCAGATGCTCCTCCGCCTCCGCTAGTCCAGCTTAATATGCCGCTTCCATTAGTTTGCAAGACCTGACCAAGTGCACCGTCTGATGTTGGAAACTGATATACACTATTGATATCCAGAGTTCCGTTTACTCTTAACAGGTTAGTGTTAAAGTCACCATAAATTAATGGTGATGAAGAATTTGAGTTTTCAATGTAAAGTTTATTGTCTCCGGCTTCATTGTATCCTGCCTTATAACCAAGAAATACATTACTCGATCCTGTTGCTGAATGTCCAGCTCGATAACCTAGAAAAACATTTCCGGATTTATTGTGTAATGCTGTTCCCTTGCCGGATTCATATCCTATGATAGTATTATATGAGCCTGTCTGGTTATAGTAATTTGAGTAATATCCATTTGCTGTATTATTGTATCCTGTTGTATTGGAATACAAAGCCCAGTATCCATTTGCTGTGTTATTATTTCCTGTTGTATTGTAATATAAAGCCATCACTCCATTTGCTGTGTTATCACTCCCTGTTGTATTAGAATATAAAGCCGCCAGTCCATTTGCTGTGTTCCCATGTCCTGTTATATTGTAATATAAAGCCCCCACTCCATTTGCTGTGTTCATATCTCCTGTCGTATTGGAATATAAAGCCTGGTATCCGGTTGCTGTGTTAACACCTCCTGTCGTATTTGTATTCAATGCATCAATACCAATTCCAACATTCCAGTTATCAGTCCCATCGTCATTAGCTCCTGCACCAGAGCCGAGAAAAACGCTTCCGCCTTCTGTTTTTCCATCTGTAAGTCCGTTAATACTCATGGAGCCGGAGCCAACAACTACCCATCCGCTGCCATTATAAAAATAGAATCCGGGTGTATTGTCGGTTTGATAAATTAAAAGTCCGGTTGCCGGAGTTGAAATTGCGTTACGCTGTATTTGGGTCATACGTGGTACTAATATGCCTTTTGTGGTTGATGTCATATCAAGCAACGCTTGGGGAGTGGTTGTTCCAATACCGATATTGCCATCTCCTTGAACCACGAATTTCACATTTCCTTCACTATCACTAACCTGAAATTCATCATTCTCTCCAGTTCCACCGATCTTGTTATTAATGTTCTGAGCAGATAAGTTCGTGGCAAAAAAGATTACCAACATACTTAACATTAAATAGGACAATTTCTTAAGCTTTTTCATTTTTTTACTCCTTTTTAATTTTTTTTTCTTATGGATTCTGCATAATTAAAGATTGTCATTGCGAGGTTTCTTATATAGGAATTCTTCCGAAGTAATCTGAATCTATAACTAACTGACAATAAAGAGATTGCTTCGTTAGTAACAGCGAGAAGAAAAACTCGCAAAAACATTCTGGAGCAAGATTCTTCCAAAAGCACTTCTTTTGCAGAACTCATTTTTCTTTACTTGAGAAAGCATTTGAAACAATTCACAGTTCTGTATAACTTTTCATAGAAAATGTTCAACCTTCCTCAAAGTCTTTAATAAATTTAACTTATTTTTATGTCAACTTTTTTTCTTGTGGATTTAAGAGAACTTTTTTCACATTCCGGACTTTGTACTATTTGAACTTGCCCAGCACCAAAGTATGGAACGAAAATAATAAGGGTTTTTTCACAAGTTTTTTTTCTGTCGCAATTCTCGGCTCAACGACTTCATCTTTCGAGCCAAGTCTTGCTTTGTCGGACTCCCGATTTAATCGGGACGAAGTGTGGGGCGAGAACGACAATTTTAGTTCGCAATTCTCGGCTTAAGGTCACTTCGTTCCTCTCGAGCCAAGTCTTGCTTCTTTATCTCTTTATCTTTACCATTTAACTTTGTTCTTTTCAATTTTCATAACACAAATGTTATCCTATTGATAAAATAAATTTTCATAAAGAAAATTACCTGATTTTCAATATAATCTCTTTCAGATTTTGTGCAAAATTTGTCTTCAAAAGTTTTTCTATATCTCCAATGGAAGCCTCAAAATCTTTATCAAAATTGATTTTATCAAGATAGTTTATACTTAATGAATTAAGTTTATCTTTTATGAAAGTGTTTTTTGAATTTGCCATATTTTCAATAACACCAATAATTGGAACTTTCAACTCCAGGAACAATTCTAAAGACTTTTTTACTGTTTCAAATGCAACTTTTGAAGGAGTTGTAACTAATAGGAATTTCGCTCTTTTTATAACACGAATAATATCCAGAGTTGCATCTCCTATTCCTGGAGGCATATCAATGATGAGGTAATCCAGAGAACCCCATTGAGTTATTGCAAGAAATTCAATGATTGCATTTGATATGTCAATTCCTCTTAATGGTGCAGGATTTTCTCCTGAAAAACTGATGATTGACATAAATTTTATTCCATAATATTCGAATGGCACAATTCCTTTGTCTTCTTTCGGGAATGTATAATCCTTTATGCCAAGAATTATATGTGATGAAGGACCGGAAAAATCCAGATCAAACAAGCCGACCTTATGCCCCATCTTTGATAAAATTAGTGCCAGAGCTGAAGCGACAGAGCTTTTGCCTATTCCACCTTTTCCACCTGCTACTGCAATTATTCGCTTTATGTTTTTTAACCTTTTAGCAATAACTTCTATTCTTGGGTCCATATCAATCACCTCTCACCTGATATTGAGTCAATCCAGATTCCTCGCCCTTGTATTATTTCGAAATCAGGACTATTACATTTTGGACATCTGAGATAAACATGAGCAGTTTCTGGAATGAAATGAAGTGATTCGGTTTCATCTTCATTTAGATTTTTCACAGCATTTTTAAATAACCATTCATGTTTACATACTTTGCATTTTAAAATAGCCTTTTCTGATTTTAGTTTTATTTTTGCATTTTCTAACAATTTTTTCTTAGGTTGTATGGCTTCTTTTAATGCGAAGTTAAAAATTTCTGTATCAATTGTTTGCAATTCGCCGATTTTGACAATAATTTCAGATATTTCTTTTAAACCTTCATTCTCTGCAACCTTTAAAGCAGTTGTAACAACAGCATCTGCCAATGCCCATTCGTGCATAATAGCTCCTAACCTTAATGAACCAGAATCAAATAATTTATTTATTATTTAACAATATTATTTTTATAATTCATATACCGGATTCAAGATACCTGATGCCGGATGCCGGATGCCAGATACCAGATACCGGATGCCGGATGCCGGATGCCGGATGCCGGATTTTTTATATTAATTACCAATATTATGTTTTTATTTTGGGCTTAAGTGATGTTTCAATACAGATTTATGAAAGTTGATTAACATCTTTCCAAGTATATTGTATTCACTTTTTAAATAATCATAAAGATTTTTATCTTTGAGTGATTCTGTTTCAAATAAGATTTCCAGATGAACTTGGGTTTCGTCACATTCACCAATAGATATGGTTATGTAGTATAAAAAATCTTTTTTATATTTTCTTCTTGCAAAACCTTCCACAATGTTTGAAACAACTGATTTGGAAGAACGTCTAATTTGGCTTCCTTCTTCATAGAGTTCAAATTGAGGAAGCGATAAAGTAATTTTATGAATTTCAATTGCTAATTTTTTCGCTAATTTATAAATATCTAAATCTCTATAGCCTTTAGGTTTTTGCATTTCAAATTTCCTCGCTTATCCGTCATCTTGTATCTGGCATCCGGCATCTGGCATCCAGCATCTGGTATCCAGCATCCGGCATCTGGCATCCAGCATCCGGCATCCGGCATCCGGCATCTGGCATCAGGTATCAGGAATCCGGCATCTGGCATCTCGTATTACCCAGTGGACCACCATAGATTCCTATATCAGACCTTGTTCCATTAGAGTCAATTATAATTGGGTCACCAGAATTTATACAGGGAGATTCTGGATTTAATCTAAACGAATTACTATTTATAAATTGTGGATTTTGAGAAATATTCCCGTTTTTATCAGTCTGGTCATCAATTCCTTCATAATTGCCAGCGGAATTATCCCACACATTATTGTATTCTATCGAGAAGTTTTCCAAAGATGTATTCATCCAGACACCAACACAAGGGCATACCCATTCATCTTTCCAACCATTTTTAGCAATGATGTTATTTTTTAATATTCCTCTTGTAGATTCTCGCCAGACAGCAAATCCGCAATTGCCATTATGATAGATAACATTATTGAGCACTTCCATATAAGCATTTCCTGTTGCAATGATACCCCAGCCAAGATTATTAAATACAGCATTATTACGAACAACTGCTCGTGATTCTCCGAATGTTCCGATTCCTTTCCAATATCCAGATATTCTGTTTCTATAAACTATTGCACCTGCATCCCAGGTTATTCCTATCCCAGCTCCTCTGCCTGTTTCAATAATATTATCAGCAATAACAGCAGTTGCTCCTCTGTAAAGTGCCACACCATCCCATCCGTTATTTCTTATTATATTATTGAGGATAAATAATTCTCCACCTTCTCTACCAAATACTCCACCAATGCCAACAACAACTGTGTCAATCCGATGGGTGTTGTTAACAATATGGACATTTTCAATTGTAACCCGACTATTTTTTACAACTATTCCTGCATCCGTAGCATTTCCATCAGGATCACGAATACCACCTGTTACTGTTAAATTGCTGATATATGAATCGTAACTGTTTTCAAACAAAATACCATAACCAGCATTTGTGATTAAAATTGTGCTGTCTGGATTTTCACCATAAATTTTTATTGATTTGCCTTTTATATAGAATCCAACTGTTGCTTGAACATCTGTAAGTGGTTCAACACAATTTCCACAGATCTTTTCAATAATTGATTTAGGTGTTGCTTCATATATTCCATTCTTAAGGAATAATGTGTCTCCGGAGTTTGTATTATCAATTAATGTTTGAAGATTTTGCTCATGCTGAATAGCAAAGAGGAGACAATTTAGATTTAGAATGATCAGTAAAGATAGTAAAGTATAATTTATTAATGGATTTAATTTTTTCATCTGAAAATCCTTTCTAACCACAAAGGTTCATCCTTCGCAGTAGCAGTCCTACTGCTACGGAGAATGGACACAAAGACACAAATGTAAATGTAAAGTTACGAATTACAATTACATTGAAACGATCCTAACACCCCCGATATATCGGGATAATGGTGTTTATTATTCTCATATAAAGATTTCAAAGTTGAAATAAACAGTCCCCGCGTAAGCGGGGATCAAATCCTGCCCGTCTTGGCTCCCGATAAATCGGGAGACAGGCGACCATTCGCAAGGTTTTGACTTTACGGACAAAGGCTATGTAGATGTTTTATTCTAAAGAATTCTGCCCAATATTCTTGCCAGCCTTTAGAAATTTCTTTCATATTCATTTCATTCCTATACTTTTGATTTTATTATTTAAATATTATATATATATTTGCATTGATGATGTCAAGATAAATGTTATTGGATCCGATTGGTAGAAATTATTGAAAACAATGTTTTAATTTAAAAATGGCTATTTTAAAAACAAAGGGTTAAAAGATAATTAACATAAAAATAGGATAAAAGAGAATTTCTTAAATTAAAAAAATTGACAGATGAAATAATAATTTTCTATTTTGACTAAATATTATTGAATTTATTGGAAATTGCCCTTTTTTAAAGATTTGTCGTGAATAAAATGAGAATTAAATCTACTATTTTATATTTATTGATAACTTAATTTATATGGGGGTCATCAATATGAGAAAAACAGCATTTTTAATATGTCGAGTAGTCGTATTAGTATTTATAATAATTAAACTTTCTGCCAATCTTACATATGCAAATATTATCAATGTCCCTGGTGACTATCCAACAATACAACAAGGACTGGATTATGCAATAGCAGGAGATACTGTGTTAGTTGCCGCAGGCATATATGTGGAGAATATTATCTGGCCTGCCATGAATGGCATAAAACTCATTGGGGAAGCAGGAAAGGACAGCACTATTATTAATGGTGATAGTCTTGCAAGTGTAATTAGGTTTGAGGAGGACTTAGGTGGGATAATTGATGGTACTACAGTTATTGAAGGATTTACCATTACAAACGGAAATGCTCAAGGTGATTGGCCAGAGAGCAATGGCGGGGGCATTTTCTGCTGGGAATCCAGTCCGAGTTTATCCAATGTAACGATAACTAGTAACACAGCTTCTGTAACCAATCTGCAGGGCGGTGATGGTGGTGGGATTTATTGTAATAATTCAAGCCCGAGTTTGGAGAATGTTATCATAACGGGTAATTCTGCGACTCATGACGGTGGTGGTATTTCCTGCTATAATTCCAGCCCGAGTTTGGAGAATGTTATCATAACGGGTAATTCTGCTACTTATCGTGGTGGCGGTATTAACTGCTGGAATAATTGCAGTCCGAGTTTAGAGAATGTAACAATAACGGGTAATTCTGCTTCCTATGATGGTGGTGGTATTTACTGTCGGGACAATTCCAGTCCGAGTTTGGTAAATTGTATTTTTTGGAACGATTCTCCTCAGGAGATTTTTTTCTCTTTAATAGGTAGTCCAAATTCAATTACTATTGCATATTCGGATATACAGGGTGGAGAATCTGCTATTGTAACCAACGACAATGGCACTGTAAATTGGCTTGATGGTAATATAGATGCAGACCCGTTATTTGCAGATCCTGAAAGTGGAGATTTTCATTTAACATGGGCTAATTTTCCGATACATGACCCTACAAAATCTCCCTGTATAGATACAGGAGACCCCTCTTCGTCACCTGACCCGGATGGAACTTATGCAGATATGGGAGCATTTTATTTTGACCAGGGTCCTCACATCCCGCCGGGAGATGTAAGTGGAATCTGGACAATTGACAATAGCCCATATTTTATTGGTGGTGAAATAAATATTCCGACTGACAGCACACTGGTGATTGAACCCGGAGTGCAAGTAATCTTTTCCGGGCATTATAAGTTTCTCATTTATGGTAGATTATTAGCAGAAGGAGCTGCTACTGATACCATTGGTTTTACTGCTCAGGATACCACAGTAGGTTGGCACGGATTAAGATTTTACGATACTGACTTGAATGGACAAGATAGTTCAAAGGTTGTCTACTGTAAGTTGGAATATGGAAAAGCCATTGGGAATTTTCCAGATAATTGTGGTGGAGCAATCTTTTGTTACTATTCATCTGATATTTTTATAAATAATAGCATAATAACAAATAATACTGCTTTTCATGGTGGAGGTGCTTACTTTTATTGGTATTCCAGTCCGAATCTCTTAAATGTAACAATTTCTAACAATTCAGCTTTTTCCTCTGGTGGAGGCATTGGATTGTATTTATATTCCAGCCCGAGTTTAACCAATGTTACAATTAGTAAAAATACGACTGCTTACGGTGGTGGGATTCATTGTTATAACAATTGCAATCCAAATTTGAGTAATGTTACAGTCTCTAATAATTTAGCTATTTCCTCCGGTGGCGGAATTTATTGTGTTAATAATGCAAATCCAAGTTTAGTAAATTCCATTTTGTGGGATAACTCACCACAAGAAATTTGTTTCAGTGTAGCCGCTGGTCCAAATTCCATTACTATTGCATATTCAGATGTTGAGGGAGACTCTGCTGGTATTGTCACAAATAACAATGGTATTGTAAATTGGCTTGATGGTAATATAGATGCAGACCCTTTATTTGCAGATCCTGAAAGTGGAGATTTTCATCTAACCTGGGTTAATTTTCCGATACATGACTCTACAAAATCTCCCTGTATAGATACAGGAGACCCTTCTTCGTCACCTGACCCGGATGGAACTTATGCAGATATGGGTGCATTCTATTTTGACCAGGGTCCTCACATACCTCCAGGAGATGTTAGCGGTACCTGGAATTATGCCAATAGCCCATATTATATTGGTGGTGAAATAAATATTCCGTTTGACAGCAACTTGGTTATTGAACCCGGAGTGCAGGTAATTTTTTCCGGGCATTATAAGTTTAATATTTACGGCAGACTATTAGCAGAAGGAACTGCAACTGATACTATTGTTTTTACTGCCCAGGATACCACATTAGGTTGGCATGGACTGAGATTTCTTTGTAGTAATTGGCAGGGTTCAAAACTTGTTTATTGTAAATTAGAATATGGAAGAGCA
>JAGMCF010000052.1 GCA_023129415.1 Candidatus Cloacimonadota bacterium | reverse complement strand
AAAAGAACAAATTTTAAAACTTGATTCTACCACATTAAATATTTAACGTTATTTATGAAAATTATTCGCACTCGAGTTACGACGCACAATAACAAGAAAAGAGTTTTATTAATTTTTGATTACGATCATGATTTGATTGAAAAAATAAAAGAACTACCCGGCAGAAGATGGAGCAAAACATTAAATTGTTGGCATATTCCATATCAGAAGGATTATCTTGCTTTTCTAAATGATAGATTTAATAATGAGATAAAATTTCTCACTGATGAAAACACAAACAATGGATATTTGCTTAATAAAAATGCAAAGATAAAATTAGAATCATTGAAAGAACATAAAAATATATCTAAGAAGATCAGAACAGAGATTCCCAAAGAATTTGAAGAAACATTAAAATTAAAGAGATACAGTAATAACACTATTAAATCATATAAATCACATTTCTCACTATTTCTTTCACATTGTTCCGGTCACGACCCTAAAGAAATTACAGATCATCAAATCCGAGAATATCTTTTATATCTTGTAAATAAGAAAAAGGTATCGACCTCATATCAGAATCAGGCTATTAATTCCATCAAGTTTTATTATGAGAAGGTGTTAGGCAGAAAAACTAGTACCTATTATTTACAACGACCTAATAAAGAGAAAAAAATTCCTTTAGTACTAAGCGAAGAAGATGTTACCAAAATACTTAAGCAGATTAAAAACCTGAAACATCGGTGTATTATCTGTTTAATCTATTCAGCTGGACTAAGACTAGGCGAATTAGTAGATTTAAAAGTATCAGATATTGACTCAAAACGAAAAACAATAACAGTTAGAGGAGGTAAAGGAAAGAAAGATAGAATCAGCCTTCTTTCCAAAACTGTTTTGGAACTTCTAAGAACATATTATCAAGAGTATAAGCCAAAAGAATGGTTGTTCGAAGGACAAAAAAAAGAAAGGTACAGTAAAAGAAGCGTTCAGAAAATATTTAAATCAGCATTAGTAAAAACTAAAATAAAAAAACACGCCTCGATACATACACTAAGACATAGTTTTGTGTCGTAGACATCCCTTCGGGACTACTCATTTATTAGAAAGAGGCACTGATTTAAGATATATCCAAGAATTATTAGGACATAAAAGTTCCAGAACTACTGAAATTTATCTCAAGGAGATCCCGTTGGGATACTCATGTAACAAAAAGAGGGCTTGATAAGATAAAAAGCCCCTTAGATAACTTGGATCTTAAAATTGATTGAAAATATGTGTATGAAAATACCAAAAAAATTAAACCAAAAATGGAAGAAAAGAGGATTAACTTCGTGTATCCGACATAAATATGATTTATACACGTAGTTAATTAGTAAGATAATGCAAAAATACACGCACTTCGTTTACACAATCGTTGTAGCCAATTAAAAGAGTAGTTATGAAAATAATTTTAACAGCAATAGGAACACGAGGAGATATTGAACCTTTTTTAGCAACTGGAAAAATCCTAAAAGAAAATGGACATCAGGTTATTTGTGCTTTTTCAGAACAATTTAGAGAACTGACAGACAGTAGTGAACTTGAATTCGCTTCTTTGGGGAAAAAATATTTTGATTTGTTCGATAGCGATGCTGGTAGAATAGCTATGGGGGGAGGAAAAGGAATAAAGAAATTCTTCGCTTACATCAAACTTTCAATAAATCAAACAGCCCCGAATAAAGAAAAGGAATTTAAGTTATACGAACTTATTAAACAAGAAAGACCAGATAGAGTAGTTTATAATTCAAAAACTATTTATCCAATAATTTGGGAGTATAAAAATAGCGGAAAAACAACTTTTTTAAGTCCTTTTCCTTATTTGCACTATGTAAAAGGACATTCATTACTTGTTTTCGGTAAAGATTACGGAGATTTTTTAAACAAACTGACATTTAAACTTTATGATTTTGGGGTAGTTACGACAACTATGACTGCTAAAAAGTGGCTACATATCAACGATAAAATTATGCGAAAAGAAATAAAAAAAATAATTCGCAGCAGAAATTTTATTTATACGATTTCGCCACGTCTGTTTCCGCGACCACGCCACTGGGAAAGCAACATTAAAATTTTAGGCCATCAAGCATTAAAGAGAAAAATAGATTGGAAACCCGAAAAAGAACTAACAGAATTCATAGAAAAACATGAAAAAATATTGTTTATCACTTTTGGCTCAATGATTAATCCTGAACCTAAACGAAAAACAAAAATAATTCTTAAAATTCTTGAACAAAATAAAATACCTGCTATCATAAATACAGCATCTGGAGGCTTAATTAAACCAGATAATTTCAATTCAGAATTGATATATTTTGTATCACAAGTTCCTTATGATTGGATTTTCCCAAAAATGTATGCCGTAATGCATCACGGTGGAGCGGGAACAACACATTTAGCCCTAACATTTGGTTGTGCAACATTAATAATCCCACATTTTATTGACCAATTTATTTGGGATAAAACTATTTCAGAGCTAGGAGTTGGACCAAGAGGTATTAAAATAAGTAGAATAACCAATAAAAACCTCGAACCGAAAGTTTTAGAATTACTTAGCAACAAAAGTTTCAAAGAGAGAAGTGAAAGAATTGGTAATCAAATGGGTAAAGAAGACTTTAAAGAAGAATTATGTAGAACAATAATTGAATAACTGGCTACAACAATGTATAAAAATAATAGCCGAAATAGTAGTAATTTCAAAGATTGTAGCCCGCTCCAACTTTCTTAAAATTTTACAGGGAAGTGCCACGCAGTCGGCTACTATTCTTATACGAACCGTTACCAACAATATAAAAAAAGATGCTGAATAACGAAATTTTAATAAAAAGATTATCGCACATTAAACAATTGTTTCAAATTGGAATTGGACAATCAAATCAACATGAAAGTATTGCAGTATTCTCAATTTTAACATTCCATGATAGTATTGAAATGTTCCTAAAACTTTTAGCAGAACATAAAAGTATAAATGCCTCAAAATTCAATTTTCTTGATTATTGGGAGAAAGTGCCTGATTTGACTATAAAGGAATCTATGAGAAACTTGAACGCAAGAAGGGTTAACATAAAACATAAGGGGCTTCTTCCTGCTAAATCTGAAATAGAAATTTCAAGAGTAAACACAATTGACTTTTTTGATCAAAATACTAAAACCCAATTCGGCATAGATTTTAAAGAAATATCTCTGATTGAATTAATCGGATATGATAAGGTTAAGACATATTTAATTAAATCTCAATCTTCGTTGAATAATGGAAAAGTAGAAGATAGTATTGAAAATGTAGCATATGCTTTTGATGAACTGCTTCATGCATATGAAAGTAACAAGTCTTCCTGGGGGAACTCTCCTTTCTTTTTTGGTCAAGATATGACATTTCTAAGTAGTTTCTCTATGGGAGTATCACGATATGATAATGAAAGTGGTATAGAAAAAATTGGAGAATTTATTGATAAAGTTAAAGAGTCAATTGAAGGTCTTCAAAAAGCAGTTAAGATTACAAGTTTTGGGATTGACTATAAAGAATATGTAAAATTTAAGATTCTCACTCCAGTAGTTATGAGATTTATTGGAGGCAATGTGAATGCTCAAATTATGGGCGAAAAGAAATGGACTGTAGAGAACTGTCAGTATTGTATTGATTTTGTTGTAAAAAGTGCATTGAAACTTCAAGAATTTGATTTTGATATTGAAAGTTTAGAAATAAATAAATTTAAACAAGGGTCATTAGATTAAAAGAAATACTGTTGGTAACAATGTATATAAAAAATAGGCGGAATAGCAGTAAAATCAAGGGTTGTAGCCCGCTTCAGCCTTTGTGTAACTTGACAGGTAAATCACCCGCAATCGCCTACTTTTCATATACTTAACGTTGGGTGCAACTTAGGAGACGATACAACATGTTAATAATAAGCATTGTAATAATTGATAACAATAAAAAGATTTATGAATAAAGAAAATACGAGTATTAGATTGCTATATCAGCTTGGTGGATTGACCTGCATGATATTGATTGCCTATTCTCTGATTACGATGTTAATAATGGTAGGTATAGGGACACCCCCAGAAACAATTGAAGAGTGTTTTTCGATGCTACAAGAGAATAGATTATACGGATTATTGCGACTTGATATTTTGACAGTTTTTGTAATGCCCCTTTATTACTTACTATTTTACAGTATTTATTTAGCACTTAAAGATACTAATAAAGAACTTCTTTCAATATCAACAATTCTTGTTTTTGTTGGATTAACATTATTTCTTGCAACACCATCAGTATTTTCTTATCTCTATTTGAGCGATGAATATGCAAAGGCGATTATAGAATCTGATAAAAATCAAATAATTGCAGCAGGAGAAGCTATTCTAGCTTCAGACATGTGGCATGGTACTGGAGCAAAAATCGGTGGGATTTTGATACAATTAGGAGCTTTGATAATTTCGATGACAATGCTAAAAAGTAATGTTTTTAATAAACTTACAGCTTATACTGGAATTGTAACACACGGACTTGATTTAGCTCATATTATAATTGGATTTTTTCTTCCTACCGTGGGGATTATTTTAATGGCTATTGCAGGACCATTATATTTATTATGGTTTCCATTAATTGGGATACGATTATTTAAACTAAAAAACAAAAATGAATAAAGGCAGCACCCAACACGCGGTAAAAAACATTGCGCGGATAGTGCTAAATTTAAACCACATAACATTTAATAAACGGCTTAGCGGGCTGATAGGTTTGTGCTCCGAGGTGCGCAACGATTTCTTACCGCCACCGTTGTGTGCAACCCTTCAAGACATAAAACTATCTCTTTTGACAAAAAATTCCTAAAAAATCAAAAAAATAGTTGACTTTATAGTTAAATATATCTAACTTTTTGTTAGAAATTATCAACACTTAAAAAGGAGGAAAAATGAAAAAGTTAATCGTTGGAATTGTTTTGATACTTGTCCTTATCGTTGGATTATGGATTTTCAAGACAACAGAAATTTTCAACAAAATTGATTTATTACAATCATTATTTATTCTGTTATTAGTAGGCTTTGGTATGCTGGTAACATTCAGACGCTTAATTAGTTCCAGAAAAGGAGAACCAGCTGAGGACGAATTATCAAAATTAATTTTACAAAAATCGGCATCCTTATCTTATTATGCTTCGCTTTATCTATGGCTAATTATTATCTATATTAATGATAAAGTTAACCTTGAAACAGAACAATTATTAGGATGGGGTATTATTGGAATGGCGATTATTTTTGTTGGATTTTGGTCTTTTTTGAAAATAAAAGGCTTGAAAAATGACTAATCGAATAAAGGAATTTAGAGCAAAGCATAACTTAACACAAGCAGAACTTGCTCAAAAAGTAAATGTAAGGAGAGAGACTATTGTTTTTTTAGAAAAGAACAAATATAACCCCTCATTAAAACTCGCTTATGACTTATCCTGTGTGTTTTCAGTGACTATTGAAGAATTATTTATCTTTGAGAAAAAATAGGGTAGCACACAACAAAGTGTAGCAGTAATAAGGATTTCAGTGGTAATATAAACCTTCTGTCCCGCATGAACTTTTGTGACTGTGGACAAGGGTAAAGATCGTAATTCCTTACTACTGCTACACTCAGCCGTTGGCAGTAATATATTAAGGAAAACGAAAATGAAAAAGAATATTAAGTTCAAAAAATACAAATTACTTTTAATTATACTAATATGTCTTTCATGTTTAGTTATATTTTTTGAAACAAGTGAGCAAAAAAATAGTTTTTTAAAATCATGGTTATATGAAAAAAATACAACTAATGAATTGGTGGTTGCGACAGTTGCCATGACACCTGATAAAAAACCATATATTACTCGAGATAAAATAGTTGGATTTATTGATAATATAAAAAAAAACAACCAAATGTTGATTTAATTGTCTTTGGTGAAGTAATTCTTGGATGGTATAAATCTGAATCTGACAATTATCATAAAGAAATTGTTGAGACAATTCCCGATACAACAACCAATCTGATATCTAAACTCGCTAAAGAAAATAATGTTTATATATCCTTTGGCATGGCTGAAAACCTAGATGAAAAAATTTATAATTCCCAGATACTTATCAATAATAATGGTGAGATAATAAATGTCCAAAGAAAGAAAAATTTACGTTCAAGTTTCTTTAATCCTGGACAAGAATCCATATCATTTGTTGATATTAAAGGTGTCACTACCGGAGTCGTAATATGTTATGACATTAGAAGTGATGAAACAATTGACAAGGCGATGGATAATAAAGCAGATATGATTATTATTAGTAATGCTGATTATACTGACGAATGGGATGATAAATGCTTCGGCTATAAATATCTTGCAAAACAATACAATGCATGGATAGTAACAGCAAATAGATTCGGAAAAGAGAATGGGACTAAATGGGACGGACACATAGAAATTTTGAATCCTTTTGGTGATTTGGTAGTTTCAGGAAAATTAAAAGAGCAATTTATAATTTACAACATAAAAATTAATAAAGGACAATCAAAAAGTAAGGATTTTATAAGAAAAGTATATTCAAAAATATCATTAGGATACTTGGTTTTAAAAAATTTAAAAATTGCATGGTCTTATCTTCAACAGTGATTAAAGATGAAGAATAAAATACTACTGCCAACACGCAATATAGCAAAAAGCGGAGAAGTGCTTAATTGGAGCAGCTTTTGTCCGTTTCAACTTCATATTGGTTTGATAAAAAATTACTCGCAATCCGCTTCATGCCATATTGCAACAGGTTAGGCTTCATTCCCCAAATCGGGAACGTTGCATTGGATTTGAAGTAAATAGATAAATATTTAACACAACTAAAAAAAATGGAGACAAATCATGACAAAAAATCGTTTTAAATTATTTTACATATCAGTTTTATTGTTATTATTGGCAAGTTGCACAAATTCCAGTTTCGATAAAGAAATTGAGCAATATGATGAAAAACTGGAAGTGTTACGAAAAGAATATAAAATCCCTTCAGTTTCAGTCGCAATATTGCATAATCAAGAAGTAATATTCTCCAAAGGATATGGATATGCAGATATAGAGAATGCGATTGCTGCTACTGATTCAACACCTTATAGAATAGCATCAGTTACCAAACCAATTGCCTCTGCAATTATTTTGAAATTAATAGAAGAAGGCAAACTTAATTTGGATGGAAAAATTAAAGATTATTGGCCTGGTTATATCGAACATTTTGATAATACAAAGCAATGGTTTGAAGAAAACCTCCCACAATTGATAGGTTTAATGTCAGAGTATGATTATACTAGGAATGATATCACATTAAGACATCACCTTAATCACACTTCCGAAGGAGTTCCTGGAGAGAATTTTAGTTACAGTGGGTTTTTATATGGACGATTATCTATGCTTGTTGATAATGTTTCAGAGAGAGACTTTGAAACACGAGTAAGAGAAGACATTATTCAATCTTTGAACATGTCCAATTCACTTCCAATGCAAACGGATACATTAAAACCTGAAATATTAAATAGATTGGCTAAACCTTATTATTTAAATATGAAAAATGAAATGGTTCTAGGAGGATACCCTGAAACTTCATTGGGAGCAGGAGCAGGAATAATTTCTTCAGTTATAGATTTAGCCAAATTTGATATTGCTTTTGATAATAATCAATTAATTAGTCAGAAATCAAAAGAACTTGCATTTACGCCAAGCAGGTTGAATAATGGAGAACAAATACCATACGGACTTGGTTGGTTCATCGGAAAATATAAAAAACATAAAGTAGTTTACCATACAGGCTATCAACCAACATTTTCGGCATTATATCTAAAGGTACCTGATAAAAATGTAACTTTGATATTACTTGCTAATAGCAAAGAATTATATTTTCCGTTTAATGAATGGCTGAGTAAAAGGCAGATTGAAGGTTCACCTTTCGCAAAGGAATTTTTAGATTTATTTATTACAGAATAGAAAAATGAACGAAAGCCTAACAATGTGTATATTTAAGCGGGGTTTAAGTAAAATATTGAAAGTAAGGATAAAAAGTAAATAATAGTGCGACTTGATAGTGATATGCTTTGAACTCCCCGCCAAAACATACACTTTACGTTATATGAAATGACGTGCCATTTTTCTTAAATATATTTAAATGAGGATTAAGATATGAATACAGAACAATTCTTTCAAACAATGGCGGAATATAATAATGCTATTTGGCCAACTCAAATAATTACCTATGTATTAGCTGTTTTTTTTATTATAAACTCAATAAAAAAATGGAAAATATCAAATGAAATAAATACAGTTATATTATCAATGCTTTGGATTTGGAACGGAGCTGTTACACAAATATTATTTTTTAGTGAATTCCAAAATCAATATTACTTTTGGGGTAGCCTTTGGATTTTACAAGGCATTCTTTTCTTAATTTTTGGTATATTTAAAGATAAATTAAATTATAAACTACAAAAAAATTGGTATTCATACATAGGAATACTGATCATTTTTTATGCGCTCGTAATATATCCATTGTTAGGATTTTTAATGGGCCATGGATTTCCAAAGGGACCGATATTTGGTGTTGCTCCATGTCCTGTATGCGTTTTCACGTTTGGTGCATTGTTACTTGTTAATAAAAAAATAAATATATCTGTGCTTTTTTTTCCATTACTCTGGGCAATATTAAGTCTTTATCCCATTATAATGCTGGGAATTATTGCTGATGTAGGAGAAATAGCTGCTGCAATTACTGCTTTTATTCTTATAATTTACAGAAATAAGCATTATAAAGAGAAAAATGCAAATTAAATGGGCATGTCACTTCATATAACAGCGGATATGAGGTTTCGCTCCCGTTGGTCGATCAACTTCGTGTACTTGCGGAGCGTTAGGCGAAAGTCAGACGGCAAA
>JAGMCF010000051.1 GCA_023129415.1 Candidatus Cloacimonadota bacterium | reverse complement strand
TTGACTCTATTGAGCAGCCTGCAACCGCTCCGCCGATTGTGATGGTCTTCAACTCCGGCACAATAATAGGAACAAGACCGTATTTCATCGTCGTAGTTACCAAATCAATAAAAGTAACGCCGGGCTCTGCAATACAGATTCGCTTCTCCGTGTTGATATGGAGAATCTCGTTCAAGTCGCTGAGGTCGATCTTCTCGTCTGAATGCCTCTTATCACTCGGTTTAGGAACTTCATGAGAAACAGCTTTTTTCTTTAATGATACTGGTTTCGTGCTTTTGCGCTCTTTTAATTGTTTTATAATTCTATTTATTTTTTGTTCATGAATTGGCATATTTTACACCGATTATAAATTAAAGATTGTAATCATTATATAAACATTCTCATTTAAAGTTAAATTCATTCCCTTTTAAAAGCCTATCAGAAGTTCCTTCTAAAAAATATTTTTTGAATTGCGTATAACGATTGGGCTAAACGCAGTAGTCCGTTAGGGCTATTGGCGTTTTAGCCGTTGTTAGTCGCTGTATTTTTTTTATCAATCAATATCATGTATGTAAGATTTGGTCGTTTTGTTTCTGTGTCTTTTTCTAAAATAATCAGCCCTCCTTTAAATTGCCAAATGAATTGAGTTTCTTTATTTTCGTATATGAACTCTTTTTTTCTCTTCTTCAATTCATCCAAATCATCATAACCAAATAATTCTGTAAGTTTATCAATTAATCTCTCGGCTTCCGTATAAAAGATAAAATCAGAGTAGTTCTTAAACGCTCGTTTAAATGTTAGAACTACAGAATTATGTTCTTTGTAGAATCTGTAAACTACGTAATTAAAAAAGTTGAAATAAAATATTGGCAACTTAAAAGCATATGTTTCAACTTCATTTTCTTCGGAAACCGGATAATACTCAACTATACTGTTAAAATCTATGTATTTTAATGCGTCCTCAATTATGTTATTAGTCTCATTTGGAAATTTGTGAATTACTTTTTCCAATGAATTTTTGAATTCTGTAGGTGATAATACTTTAGTAGAGATATTGAATTTTGTGTATAAAACCTCTGCCTTTATTCTTAAATTTTTATCGCATGCAACAAAAAAATCGCAATGTGCTCCATAAAATGCATGCTCACCATCTGTAGAAATATTTTGCATATTATCAGTTGGTTTCGGCAACTTATCTGCTTTATATCCAATCATATCAAGCATTAAATAAGCGGTTGTGAAAAATTCATACCTGTTAATTGGTTCTTTTCGATGTTTAAATGCAGATTCCACGTACTCTGTGAAGGTTATATTAGTGTCTAAGTCCTCCAAAAATTCATCAATTTTATCAATTACCTCGTCTACATTCCAATTACCTGCGTTTGGTTCAACTTTAAATCCTTTATTTCCAATGGTTTTACGGAAGTCTTTATAGTAATCTTTATCTTGAAGTAATTTCTTCGAAAATGGACCAATTTCTTTCATTAAATCCCACATACTTGAATTTGAACTGATGCTAGGAAACATTTTTTGTAGCATTTCCTCGTTATCTTCATTAACTTCAAATCCAATTGGTTGTAATTTGAAAAGAGATTTCATCAAATTTCCCATCTTTCCAAGTCCTAAATCTTCGCTTGTTTCGTCTAAGTCCGAAAAGACTTTTTCCATATCCATCAATGAAAAGATATCTTCTTTATTTTTTTCTCCCTCAAGGTATTCTTTAGGTGCTCCAAATAGAGGCATTGTTCTATTTTTTTCCCACCTTATCAAGTGCTTTCCCGCCAAATATTCTAATGTTTCAATGTCTTCTTGAAAATATTTATTATCAGGAGAATAACCTTTCATCAAATCATTGAAATGAGCAGGAGAGTATGGAAATTGTAAATAATCTTTATGAGTATTAATGAAAGATTTCAGTTCTTTATTTTCTTGTCTTTTTAAGTTGCTTATGACATTCCAGTCAAAGTAGATTCTAATCATAATGATATTTTAAGTTAATTTGGTTTGACTGGCTTTCATTGCATTATTTCTTTATAACGACTAACATATGTATCCCCGCAATTTATTGCGGGGATACCCCCAAATTTGGTAGGGTTCACGCAATATTGCGTGTATTTCGCATATAGATTATTCATTATTTTTTTTTCGATATTATCAATTTCAATAT
>JAGMCF010000050.1 GCA_023129415.1 Candidatus Cloacimonadota bacterium | reverse complement strand
CGCAGTAAAAGCTAAATATGGATTGCATGTTGCATCAGAGGGTCTGTATTCAAATCTCCTTTCCTGTGGGTTCTTTACATAAGCAGGGATTCTTATCGCAGCAGAGCGGTTTCCTTTTGCAAAAACTGCTTTTGATGGAGCTTCCAGACCTGCAATTAATCTTCTATATGAATTTGTTGTTGGATTAGTAAGAGCTGACAAAGATGAAGTATGCTTTAAAATTCCTCCAATGAAATTGAGTGCGGTTTGGCTTAATTTGTATAAACCATTTTCATCATTGAAAATATTTTTGCCGTCTTTTAAAAGGAATAGATGAATATGCATTCCATTACCTGCTTCGCCGGGAATGATTTTGGGCAAGAATGAGATTATCTTATTATGCTTTTTTGCAATTCTATGACTGATGTTCTTTGCTAATACGGTAGCATCAGTTGCCAATTCAACAGGCATTATTTTGAATTCTATTTCAGATTGAGAATAGCCAACTTCGTGGTGATGATATTTTACTTTTATATCCAATTTTCTTAAAGCATTTACAATCTCATTTCTAATCTCAAAGAAGTGATCATTTGGTTCGGAACGGAAATATCCACGATTACTTGCAAGACGATAAATTTCTTCTCCACCTGGAGGGCTGGCTATTTCACTGCTTTCGATCTTGTATGATACCTCTCTTGAAGTGAGTCTGCTGTATAATTCATCAAGGATGTTAAATTCTAATTCTATTAAGATTTTTACTTCGTCTGCGATGCCCTCTTTTTTTAGAGATTTAATTGCTTTTTGAACAATATGACGAAGGTCCTGACCGAAGCTTTTTCCAGTTCTTACTTCAAACACATCACAAAAAAAATAAAGTATTTTTGAATTTTCATAAACAGGATCTTCAAAAGCAAAATTCAAATCTGGCTTGAAAATCATATCTGATTGTTCTACATTAGCAAATCCAAAGTTAGAAGCATCAAAACCAATTCCATTATGTAATAATTCCTCAGAAAAATTCTCACTCGGTATAGTTACATCTCTTAATCTTCCTTCAATATCAGGAACATAGAATGAGATGAATTCAATATTCTTTTTTCTAACAAAATCAATAACTTCATTGCAATTTTTGAATGAGAACATATAATCCTCCAAATCAAAATTATAAATTTATTTGAATAATAGGTTTTTCTATTTCTCAATTAAAATTTTCAAAAATTTATTTTGGGCATATATTTTTAATATTCACTGATACTGATATCAGAGTGGATTTATAATATAGACTTATGCCAACATATGTAATATAAGCTGCAGTAATATATCAACTTTTAGATTGAAGTTTTTCTATATAATGATAAATTTTCTTTTTGAAAATTATAAAAACTTCACCAACTTCTTCAATTCCTTGTTTTATTCTATTCCAATCAAGTTGAAATCCGTAACCATGAAAGAACACATGTCGAAATTTTCTGTAAGGTGCTAATTGACTTGCAAAAGACTCATCAAATAAAGTAGGAAGTGATTTGTATGATGGTGATTGAAATCGTTTAAATAGTTCAACATGCCATAAATTACCTTTAGGGAGCATAACTTTATGGAATTTGCAAATTCTTTTTAGAATATTTTCAATACCACTATAAAATTGGGCAAGGAAAGCTCCCGCAGATGTAATTTCCCTTGTTGTTGGTTTTCGCTCTTGTAAATCCTTTAGTAAACTATTTAATTCGTTGATAGTTTGTTCAATATTCCCTAATTCAATTTCTATTTCTTTATATAATTCATCGACTGTCATAATATTGATTTGCCTTTTGATTCTATATATTTAGTAAATAGAGTGGTGGGAGTTAGAGGTATTAAATCAACTGAAAGGTTTAATTCTTCTTCTAATTTTGCACCAAATTTATAAAAATTCCATCCAGTAAGACCATCACAAGCCAGATCAATATCCTGTGCTATGGAAGGATCATCCAGCATGCTACCAAATAAAATCAATCGTGTAACTCCGTATTGTCTTGCTAATTTAATTATTTTATTAAGTAACCTTTCCTGAATTTCCATTTTAGCCTTTTATTTTATACTTTATTTTCAGTAAGCACTATTAAAATAAAACTAATAAATTACAAATTTAACTATTATAAAATACAAGATTTTATTAATTGATAATTGAGTCAAGAAAATTTATGTGAAATACTTAATCTGTTGGATTTAATTATTTTGAATGGGATGCAAAAGGTATGGCAATGTAGGAGTTTAAGATTTTAAACTCTACCAAGCCACCTGCGCCTTCTGGAGTAGTTGAAAAATGATGTAGAATTAGTATATTTAGTTAATTCCTATAAACAGTGATTATAGGTTTTGTTTTACTGTGTTGGTGATTTTTCAATAATTCTCAATTCACCAAAAACTACACTCGCTTTGATTTTAAGATAGTATTTGCTTTCAATGAAACTTTTTGTTCTATATTCAGATGAACCCAATGCAGCAACACTACCTTCAGGCATTCTGGCTCCAGCAAAAACTGAATTTACTTGAATAATGGTTGGAATTTCAGGATTGATTTTTATTATACCTTCACCAAATATAGTGTTTACATCAACTTTAATATTTCGGTCTATAGGTGATAGATTAGATAAATCAATAACACCTTTTCCAAAAATAACATTATAATTATTGTCTGATTTTTGGGCTTCGATTTTTGAGTCACTGAAAATAATTGTATTGTGAGTTGCTTTTATTCCAAAAGCACCGAATAAGATTTTCAATCCAATATAGATAAATATTAGTGCAAACACTAGTGAGAAGAAAGGAATTCTAATATGAAATATTGCTCTAAAAATAATACTGAGACCGAGTAATATTATAATAAAGCCCCAGAAGAAACTACTAAATATAAAGTTCATTTTCACACCATCCTCCAATTTTTTATAATTAATAATTCTCATTTATGATTTACTAATTATTTTGTCAATTTTTAATATTTTTTTGTCTTTTATTCATCATTCCAAATTCTTTATTCTATATTCAATATCACTAGTGTCCTATCTTAAGTCCCATAAAGTCAACTGGTTAGGTGTATGGTGTTGTCCTGTTTTGTAATTAGATTTTGTAAGTAGCTGTATAATAGACACTTTCTCAAAAACAGACACACTTAAAATTTGTAGAATTTTGTATAAACTCATCTCAATTTTCAGAGTCTTTTTTGTGATTGCAATCATTACATAAACAGAAATTCCAATCCATATCTGAGTTTTTACAGCATTCATTGAAGTTCCATAAAATGATTTGATCTTTAAATGTTGCTTAATCCACTTAAAGAATAATTCTATCTTTCATCTATTCTTATACAGTTCCGCAACTGTTAAAGCACTAATTTCAAAATTATTAGTCAGAAACACAAATGTGATTCCCGTTTTCTCGTCGAAGTATTTCACTCGTCGTAACTTATCTGGATAGTCCATCTTCTGATAATATCCCATAAGTTTTATTGTCTGGTCACATCTTAAGCCCGTGGATTTATCAATTGGGTTTGAATACAATCTTCTGAATTTAAAGTTCTTTTTGGCTCGAACGATAAAATAACCTAAACATTTATTCATTAGGTACAGGCGTCTAAAATCGATATATCCTCTGTCCATTATGTAATATGAACCCGGCTCTGTAATCAGGATGTCCAGTATATTTACATCATGAACAGAACCATCCGTAATCTCAATAAATGTCGGTATTGAACCTCTAATATCTAACAGTGTATGTAGTTTTATTGCACCTTTCCTTCTCCTGAATCTTGCCCATGGAAAAAGAGATAAACACAGATCTATGGTTGTAGAATCAAGAGCATAGATTGTGTTCTTCATATCTATTGCAATTAGATCATCGTCCTTATAAAGTCTCCTCGCATAAGAAATTAATCTTTGTGCAAACTCAGCATAAATCCGCCAATCCCTGTTTTCATTTGCACGGGCTAAATTTGTTCTACTAACATTACCTCTAATTCCCATATTATAGAGTTTATTGGGTTGTGCATTTAAACAGGCTTCAATATCACGCAAACTACTTCTGTAAGTTAACTGAGCAAAACACATACATAAAAATCCCGATTTATCGGGACAACTGAAACGATATGATTTGTAGTTTCCATTATACTTTTCAACAAGTCTATCAAAATCATATTTGGAAAAATAACACATTATCTGAGAAAAAATTGTTTTTTTTGTATTCATACTTTACCTCAAAAGTTTTAATAGCAATGAATACAGAAAACAATTTCAAATCAACAAATTTCTTTTCGGCTATTTTTGACAGTTATAATCAGTCTTTCAAAGAACTTGACCTATCAAAGATAGGACAGTAGTGAAAGAAGATATATAAAAATTAAGATTGAAATCTTGGGTTCAGGATGCCCAAAATGTATTAAAACAATGGAGAATGTTAAGGAAGCAGTAAAAAAATCGGGTATTCAAGCAGAAGTAGTTAAAGTAACAAAAATTAACGACATTATGAATTATGGAGTAATGGTGACACCAGCTCTGGTTATACATGGAAATGTTAAAGTTGCAGGCAGAATACCAACAACAGATGAAATTCAAAAGTGGATAAGTGAAGAAAAATAATTTACTGGGGTGATTTGAATGAGAAAAGAAGAAATAAGGAAAGTTGTAAGAAAGGGTTATGCAAGAATAGTCAAACAGGATAGTTCATGTTGTGTTCATGTAAGTTCTTGCTGTGGAAGCAATGATTTAGCAAAAAACATTAGTAAGAAAATAGGTTATACCGAGAATGAAATTAATGCAGTTCCTGAAGGAGCAAATTTAGGACTTGGCTGTGGGAATCCTGTTGCTCTTGCTTCTTTGAAAGAAGGAGATATAGTGCTCGATCTTGGTTCAGGTGCAGGTTTCGATTGTTTTCTTGCTGCTAATAAAGTTGGCAAGAATGGAAGGGTTATCGGAGTAGATATGACTCCGGAAATGATAGAAAAAGCAAGAGAGAATGCAAAGAAAAATAACTATGGAAATGTAGAGTTCAGACTCGGAGAGATTGAAAATCTACCAGCTGCTGATAATTCTGTTGATATTATTATTTCAAATTGTGTTATCAACCTTTCTCCTGATAAAAAAAGAGTATTCAAAGAAACTTATAGGGTGCTAAAACCAGGTGGAAGGTTAATGATTTCTGATATAGTTTTATTGAAGGAACTTCCGGATTTCATAAAGAATTCTATTCAGGCATATATTGGCTGTCTTTCTGGAGCAATAAGAAGAGATGAATACATAGAAGCAATCAAAACTGCAGGATTTCAGAAAGTCAGGATAATAGAAGAGAGTTCATTCCCAATCGAATTTATGGCTAATGATCCAACTACAAAGGCACTAATAGAAGATCAAAACCTACTGGAAGAGAAAGTAAAGGAGATTGCAAGTTCTGTTGTAAGTATAAAAGTTTATGGTGTTAAACCAAATAAAATAAGATAGAGTTGACGATGCGAAAACAATGCATTCTTGGTGTTTATGTCGACAAGAAATTGAAGAAATGGACATAGAAATTACATCACAAAATATTATGTAAAAAATTATGTTTTCCTTGGTCTGCATTCAACTCGTAATTGAAAAAAAATAGAAAAAAAAGAACAAAATAAGATTTGGTCAGTTTTATTGTTTTATTTTTCATATTTTACTTATCTCTTTTTATATAATCATGATAAAAAAATTGATTAGTTTTTTTTATTTTAGAAAGTATTTTAATTTCTACCGAAATCAAAGTATAGTTTTGATATTTATATTATTATGCTGGATTGAATTACCTGGAGGGAATGGTAAATTTGAGTCTGAACCCAGATGTGGTCAACAAGCAACAATTTACCAAATTTTTAATAACATTTACATTGCAGCCAAAGATGCATTCCTTGCACCTGGTACATTTTTGCCATTGGCTGGTTCTATCCTTTTCCAACTTGGAGATTTTGATAAATCATGTTCTTATTGGATTTCTGAAAACACCCCGTTTTTCGGTTCTCAAGAAAATGCAGA
>JAGMCF010000005.1 GCA_023129415.1 Candidatus Cloacimonadota bacterium | reverse complement strand
GGACCAGGTGTTCAGCGATCTTGTAAAATGATTCGTTATTTAAGAGAAAAAGGATGGATGACAGATGTAATTTCAGTTAAGGATATTGTTTATCATTCCTATGATGAAGGAATGGTTTGGGAATGTAAAGCAAGGAGTGTATATCGTACAAATTCTCTTCACCTGTTGTCATTTCTAAAGAAAATTCATAAGAATTATATTAGTCAAGGAAGTAAATTATATTTCGAGACTCCTGAAAAAATCAAAAAAATTATTAGAAACATTTTTCTTATTGATGATAAAATTGGGTGGTTACCCTTTGCTTTTTTTAAAGCTCTTCAAATTTGTCACAGAAATAATTATGATTTAGTTATGGCTACAATGGGTCCATATACTTCTGGAATATTAGCATATCTAATAAGCCAAAAGATAAGGATTCCACTTGTAATAGATTATCGGGATCATTGGACCCTGCATCCATATCTAAGGTTTCCAACCATTCTACATAAAGAGTTGGCAGAATATTGGGAAAGGAAAATATTAAAAGACGCAAAAGTAGTAACCATAGCCAGCAAAACAATGAAAGAAGATCTAACACTAAAATATGGTAACACAATTAAAGATAAAATTCATGTTATGTATAATGGCTGGGATGAAAGAGATTTTGAACATATTAAAGTTGAGGAAAAGGAAAATAAAGTTCGTTTTCGTTATGTAGGTAATTTTTATGGCAATCAATCACCTAAATATTTTGTAAAAGCTCTTGATGAATTATATGAAGAAGATTCTTTACCTGAAGATATTGAAATTTCTTTTGTGGGTAATTATTATATTGAAACAATCAAAATACTACAGAAATCAAATATTAATAATTTTATAAAAGTAGTAGCCCAAGTTTCACATATCAAAGCTTTAGAATATATGATTAACTCTGATGTATTGATATTATTTATATCTTCATACAAAGGAAAAGGGGTATTAACTGGAAAGATATTTGAATACATTCGAACTAAGAAAGAGATTTTAGCAATGATACCCACTGATGGTGAAGCAGCTGAAATTCTTCGAAAAAATAATTATATTTTTATATGTACAATGGAAAATGTAAATGAAATCAAAAAGAATTTTCTTTCAATTTATAATTATGTAAAGGGTGGGAAAACGCAAGAAAGAAAAGTAAGCAATGAATTTTCTCGTAAGCAACAAACTTTTGAGTTTGAGAAATTTTTATCAAAAAGGCTTATGAAAGATGGAATTTAATACCTATAAGAAGAAGGTTTTACATATTCAATTATTGCCTTTGCTTTCAGGTGTCCAAAATGCAATGCTTAATTTGGTCACAAACTTGAATCCTAATGAATTTGAATTTTCGGTTATTTCTGCTCCCAATGGTTTGCTTGTTAACAGGTTAAAAGAATTAAAAGTTACACATTTTCCAATTCCTGAATTGAAGAGAAGAATTAATATTAAGGATATCATAGTTTTTTTTAAATTCTATCATATTTGTAGAAAAGGGAAATTTAATATAGTTCATACTCATTCTTCCAAAACTGGATTCCTTGGTAGAATAGCCGGGAAATTATCAGGTTGTAAAAATGTTATTCATACTGTTCATGGGTTTCCATTTAACCAGTTTCAACCTAAAATAATTCAGCTTTTTTATTTGGCTATGGAATGGATAGCAGCTAAATTTTGCGATAAAATTGTATTTGTAAACAATTCTGAAAGAGAAATGGCAATTAAGAAAAAATTAGTTCCTTCAAATAAAGCAATTACTATTTATAATGGAATCAAAATTCCAAGAATTAAAAGAAAAAAACGCTTTGAAGAATTTAAAAATAATTTTATTATTGGGAGTGTATCAAGATTTTCAAAACAAAAAAATATAATTAATTTGATAAGTGTTGCTATTAGTGTATGCCAAAAGAATAAGAATATTAAATTTGTATTTATTGGAGAGGGGGAACTTTTTTCTGTTTGTCACAAAATGGTAAAAACTGTAAATCTTCAAAATCAAATTTTGCTAAAAGGTTGGCAATTAAATGTAATAGAGTGGTTGCAAAATTTTGATGTATTTGTTTTATATTCAAAGTGGGAAGGACTTTCGATAGCAATTTTAGAAGCAATGTCGGTTGGATTGCCAATTGTTGCTTCTGATATAAAAGGCAATAATGAACTGGTTTCAGATGAGAATGGTATTCTTGTTTCAATATTTGATATTGACAAATTAGTAGACATTTTAATAAATCTTTCCCATAAAAGAAATGATTTAATTAGACTAGGAAAGAATTCCCAAAAAATTTTAAAAGAAAAGTTTAGTTTAGAGAAATTTGTAAAAAGTTATGGAAAAATTTATGAATTATAAATTCACCCCAAGACAAAATATTACATATTTTTTTTCTAAATTTGTAAATTTATTTAATATTTTTTATCCGATACCTGAAAGAAAACCTGGAATTAGTGTAATGATCCGTGTAAAAAATGAAGAAAAATGGATTGCGATTTCTCTTCGTTCATTGAAAGGGTTTGCTGATGAAGTTATAATTGTTGATAATGATTCTACGGATAATACTATGAATGAAATCCTTAAAGTTAAATCATCATTACCTTTTCCAATAGTTTTGAAAAAAGATTCTTCACCAGATATATGTCAAATTAGTAACAAAGCTCTATCTCTAACTACACACAGATGGATTATGCGTTGGGATGCTGATTTTATTGCATATACATCCGGAGATAGGAATATTATAAAATTGCGTAAATATTTGCTTTCTTTAAATAGAAATAATTTTTATGTGATTTATCCTCTTTTGATTAACTTTTCTTATGACCTATTTCATTTGCGAAAAAATAAGGAGCTACATTCAGAAAATTATATTCACACATTTCATCCTCTTTTGAAATATGAACATAAGAAAAGATTCGTTACTCTCAAAGTTCCTTTTTTCTTTAATGTAAAGAGAATGTTAAAAATTTATTTCGTGCATATTGGATTTGTAAAACCGATTGAACAATTGTTGGAAAGATATTTCCGTCATCCTTGGGATAAAAAAGAAATAAGAGATGAATACCCCCGTATGATTGATTTTATTAAAGCAAAAGCCCTAAAAATTTGGAATACAGATAGATTGAAAGATATTATACAAAAAATGTTTGACGAACAAAAATCATTTCTCTATAAATATGATAGAGAGAAATATGGTGATTATCCAGAACTAATAAAAAAAGTTTTAAAAAATCAATCCTTTAGAATAATCTATAAAAATGGAAAACCTTATTCCAGAAGTGATTTTTAATGGATTTCCAACGATGATTATTGAATATATTATATTTTTTCTTTTTTCATTTTGTTTAACTTATCTCTTAGTCCCTCTCAATATTCGATTTTCGAGGAAATTTAATCTAATTGATGTTCCGCATGAACGAGGAATCCACAAAAAAGAGATACCTCTTGCAGGAGGGTTTTCATTTGCAATTCCAATTATCCTTTTGCAATTAGTATTCATCTTTAAATATCAAGAATTGTCCTTTCATATGTTGAAACTTGCTGTTGGAAGCTTTTTTATTCTTACCCTTGGATATTTGGATGATAAGCGAAAATTTACTGCAAATTATAAACTGTTGTTTCAAATTCTTATTATTATTGCTATGTATTACTGGGGATTTAGGATTGAGTTACTTACTAATCCATTTGGAGCAGATTTTAAGCTTGGAATACTTTCCTTTCCTACAACAATTATCTGGTTTTTATTAGTAATTAATGCATTCAATCTTATTGATGGAATAGATGGGTTAGCTTCAGGAATTGCAATAATAGTTTCTGCAGTCCTTCTTGCGATGGGAATTATAAAAACTAATGGGACAGTAATTTTATTATCTATAGTTTTAATTGGTAGCAATCTTGCCTTTTTACGATATAATTTCTATCCTGCTAAAATCTTCATGGGAGATACGGGATCATTATTTATTGGCTTTAATATTGCTGCAATTTCCATTATTGGAACATCCCAATATAAAGGATTTATTGCTATGACATTACTTATACCATTAACAGCTTTAATTATTCCAATTAGTGATACATTCACATCAATTCTGAGAAGATTAAAAAGAAAAGAAAATATTTTTAAACCAGATAAAGAACATTTACATCATAAAATGCTTAAGTTAGGGTTTTCTCAAAAAGCTATTGCTTTAATTAGTTATTTTATTACTTTTACATTTGGACTAATTGCTCTCGGGTTTTCACTTATAGATAAGCGAGTCTTATTTAGTTTATTAATAATTTTAGGTATATTAGTTTTAATTATTATTTATTATATTATTAAAAAGGAATTTTTTAAATGAAGAAGCAAATTTTAATGTTCGTAACTCTTGTCATTTTCTTCTCAAAATTATTTTGTTATGAAGCCGAAGATATTTACTTGAGCAACTGGAAAACTTATACAAATACAACTTATATTCATCAGATTTTTTGCAAGGGTGATTCTATTGTTGCAGCAACATGGGGTGGAGTGAGTATCTTTAATAAACAAGATTCAACTTTTTCTACATTAGTAAAAAGTGATGGATTGAGTAAAAATGAAGTTCGTTCAGTTCATTATATTTCTCCGATTGATGAATTCTGGTTTGGTACTTTTCTTGAAGGAATTTCCCGTTATAAAGATGGAGAATTTCTTAAGCCATATCAAGAGAATCAAGGTGTTGAAGGTGATTATATTAATGATATTGATGATAATAATGAATTCGTTTTTGCTGGAACCGATAAAGGTCTTATCATGTTTGAAATAGTAGACAATGAAATACAGTTTAAAAAGACCTTCATTGCCCCAAGATGGCTATCTGATAATTCAGTAAACTGCATAACTTTTGATGATTCAAATAGAATTTGGGTAGGCACAAATCAGGGAATTGACTATGCAATAATAAATTATGATTCAATGTTGGTAGTTAGTGATTGGTGGCATCATATTAATAATAATACAACAGGTTATCCTTTTGCAGAAGAAAAAATTACATGTATTGATTATTATGATGGTAAAGTTTATTTTGGAACAGAAGATGGTTTTGCTATAATTAATAAAATATATTCAGATTCATTAGAATTTAATGAATTTACATATAATTTACCAACAAGAGAAATTTCTTCAATTTTAGCTGTTGATGATTCTACTGTGTGGGTTGGATTTGGAAAGTGGAATGAGACAAATCAAAGATATGATTATGCAAAAGGAGTTGGTAGATATAATTTGTTAAATCCTGATGATTACAAAGTTTGGGATGAAGATGATTCTTTATTTAACCAAATTTCTGATATAAAGGTTGATGAGGATGGAAATGTCTGGCTGGGCACCTGGGAGGAAGGTTTATACTGTTATAAAGATGAAGACTGGGAACAGTATAAAAAAAATTGCATTAGTTCAAACATTGTAGCTATTATGATGTTTGATAATAATAATGATTTGTGGTGTGGTTTTAGCAGATTAAATCTTTCACCTGCAAGTAAGAAAGGTGTTTCTAAATTTACTGGTTTTCAATGGGTTAATTATAACAAAAATAACTCTGGTTTAGGAAATAATACTGTATATTCACTATGTGAGGACAAATCAAGTAATATATGGTTCGGTCATTGGGGAGGAGGGGTTGCAATATCAATTGTTGATAGTACTGAAAATGTTTGGGAAAACCATATCCAAAGTAATACTGACTGGATAATAAGTTCATCAATTTCATTTTTAGAATGTGATGGGGAAGGTAATGTCTGGATTGGTGGTTATGCAGCAAGTCCTGGTCCTGGTGGAGTAACAATATGGAAGCCAGATAATACTAATCTTCAGTTTACTCAACCAATTCTTATTAATCAAAAAGCTGATATGTTGACAATTTTGTTACAAGAAGAGAAAGTTTGGTTAGGATGCTATTATACGGGTATTCAATACTGGGATGCTCCCGGATTTCCGCAAACAGGTGGTGCACATTGGCATTCATTTCCCACAAACTTTCTTGATGGAAATTGTTTTGATTTTGATGTTCAAAGAACAAATTATGGTAACTACATTTTTGCAGGATGTATAGATGGCCTTTATATGTATGATGAATATGGGGATGAATGGTATAAATATGCTAATGGTCTTATTGAAAGTGTAAAACAGTATTTTTGGAATGGTATTGAATGGCAAAATTGGATATATTATTGGTATGATGAACAAGGAAATCCAGAATCGAGATTGGGTTCTGGGAAAAGCAACCAAGTTAATGATATTTTTGTAGATCCACATGGCAGAAAATGGATTGCAACAAATGGTGGAGGTATCTCGGTTCTTGATGTGGATAATTATTATTTTACTAACTTCACTACTGAGAGTAGTGATTTATGCGGTGATGTCGTTCTTTCTTTTGCGTATAATTCTTATTCAGGTGAATTGTTTGTTGGTACTACTGAAGGACTTTGTAGTTTTAATATTGGTGCAAGCAATAAAGACAAATCCCAATCTAAAATAGTTGAAAAAGTGAATGTATTTCCAAATCCATTTATTACTTCAAAGCATAGTAAAATTTATTTTAGATCTTATCCTGATAATAAATTACCACATGGTAAAAATCTATTATATATATATAATTTGGTCGGTGAATTAATAACAATATTAAAAGAGTCAGATAAATATAGATTT
>JAGMCF010000049.1 GCA_023129415.1 Candidatus Cloacimonadota bacterium | reverse complement strand
CTTGATTCGTTAATAAGTTAAGAATCTGTTTTAACCTATTCTCATCAATATCTTGTGCTTTTGCTTTCGGAATCAATTCTGAAATTAGCGGAGTCTTCATACCAGAATTTTGTATATAATCTTCAACAAAACCAACTTTCATTTTATCCTCTGAAGAAAGAACCACATTATGAGATTTCAAAGACCAAGTATGATGAACTTTTTTTAATTTATTCGAATCTGTCATTTCTTCTAAAATCAGTTTCATCATATTTTCAGTTGTTGAATCACGGTTGATTCCAAACAAACCCACTAATTCCTCAAAGGTTCTGCCCAGTTCGTCAAAAGGATTTCTTTTATGAAAAGTTTCTAAATTTCGTATAATTTTTCGTTCAAGCTTATCCTTCTCCTTTTTGAGCATCAAATATCCCTTTTCCTTTGAAGAAATAACAACAATATCTTCAGGCAAAGATTTGGAAACAGCTTCTTGGATATTCTGTTTGGGAATATTAAGAATATTTGCAATATCCTGGTAACTAACAGGGGTTAATCTTTTTCGCACTTCTGCTGCAATTAATTCAGAAATTCCTCCTTCTGTAATTTTATGAAGTTCATTTATAAGTTTTTTAGTTCTACGACGATGGTGAAGAGGATGCGCATCGATTATCTCACCTCCACCTAAGGTAATATCGCAAGAACTACTTCGAATAACAAATCTATCTCCATATTGTGGAATACAAGGTGGATCCAGATGAATTTGAACAATAGCAGCTTGTCCTGGTTCAAGTATATTCCTATCTATCAAATGAATACGAGTTTGAGCTTGATATGTGCCCAAAATGAAAACTGCTTGAGTCCAGATTTCAAAATTGCGATTATGTTGAAAAAGGTTAAGTTTTGCATCTATTAGTTTTGTAGGTTGTAAAATCCTATCAGAGACTATCATCCCACGCTTAAAATCATCTCTATTTAAACCAACAAGATTTAAAGAAGCCCTATCCCCAGCAGTTATCTCCTCAACCTCATTACCATGGCGTTCCATACGACGAATCCGTAATTTTTTCGCTCCAGGTAAAAGATATACAGAATTCTTCTTCTCCAAATGCCCGCTGATAACAGAACCATTGACTATAGTCCCGAAACCCTTTATGCTAAAAATTCTATCAATAAACATTCTGAAAAGTTTGCCTCTCTGTCTTTCTTCAACTTTATAAGACATTTCAGATAAAAATTCTTTTAATTCACTGATACCTTCACCAGTTTTTACAGATACTTTTATGATTGGGAAATTCTCCAGAAATGTTCCTTTTATAAATTCTAAAATCTCTTCTTCAGCTATCTGAATCATCTCTTCATCAACAAGGTCTATTTTGGTTAAAACAACAAACCCTTTTTTTACTCCGAGGATTTCCATAATCTTAAGATGTTCAACCGTCTGTGGCATTACTCCACTATCTGCAGCGATTACGAGCATTACAAAATCAATACTACTTACCCCAGCAACCATAGTATTTACAAAATCTCTATGACCTGGCACATCTATAATTCCTATGCTTTCGTCATTTGGCAAATCAATATGTGCAAATCCAAGATTTATTGTTATTCCGCGTAGTTTTTCTTCTTTGTGAGTGTCACAATCGATGTTTGTTAAGGCTTTTATCAAAGCGGTTTTACCATGGTCGATATGACCGGCTGTTCCCATTATTAAATGTTTCATAGATTTCTTTCAACCGCGAATTAACGCAAATATTCGCTAATTTTATAATAAGAATTCCCTTCTCCTGGAGAAGGGTTATCCGCCAAAGGTGTGAGCCAAAGGCTCATCAGCCTCAGGATGAGATCTGCCTATGGCATGAGGGATGAGGTTAATTTTAAATCCTTTTTCGTGTAATTTCGTGTATTTCGTGGGCAATATAAGCAATATCCTCTTCAAAAATTGTCAAAACATCAAAATGCAGATTTCCTTCCCGAAGAATTCCAAGTATTGGTCTTTCAAGTTTCAATAGGTTTTCAAAAATCCTTTCAGCAAATTTCTTCTCATTTTTTGGTGATGCAAGCATTATAGAATAACTATCAATTTTTAGACGAGGAAGTGTTCCGCCTCCGCTATGTGCGGTGCTTTCAACAACTTTGGCTTTTATATTAAATTTTTGCAGTTCTTTCAATAACTTTTGAGCAAGATCATAAAGATCAGTTTTAGTTCTACTTAACATTTTAAATATCGGAATTTTTGATAGTAAATCTTCTTCTTTTAGGTAATATCTCAAAACTGTAGATAGAGCTGAAATTGTCATTTTACCAACACGTAAGGTTCTCATTAACGGGGTTTTTGCAATTTTATTGATTAATTCTTTTTTGCCTGCAACAATTCCAGCTTGTGGTCCTCCAAGTAATTTATCACAGCTAAAAGTAATTAAATCTGCACCTACTTTCAAATTTGTCTGTACATCAGGCTCATCTTTTATGGGTAATCCTTCAAGTTTTCTTAAAAGTCCTGATCCAATATCATAAATCAAAATTAGATTATGTTTTTTAGCAAGTTTAGAAAGCTCGCCTATCTCAACCTCTTCAGTAAATCCCTCGATGTAATAATTTGATTTATGTGCTTTTAAGATGATTCTGGTATTCTCAGTTATCGCCTTTTCATAATCAGAAAGCCGTGTTCGATTTGTGGTGCCGACTTCTACCATTTTGGCTCCACTTGCATTCATAATTTCTGGAATGCGGAAAGAACCGCCGATTTCTATCAATTCACCACGAGAAATAATCGCTTCTTTATTTTCAGCAAAGGTTTTCAAGCAAAGCAAAACACCTGCCGCATTATTATTCACAACAACAGCATCTTCTGCTTTTGTAACAAATTTTATCAGTTCAGAAATGTGGGTGTTCCTATGACCTCTTTTACCAGCTTCTAAATT
>JAGMCF010000048.1 GCA_023129415.1 Candidatus Cloacimonadota bacterium | reverse complement strand
GGCGATGGCGCTGACGCAACATTAACCATTGATATTACTGTTCCTGCTGGTGCGACACTGGGCAGCACAAGAATGCGAGTTGCAGAGCGATGGTATGAAGATCCGGAGCCTTGTACAAGTGCTACTTGGGGGGAAGTAGAAGATTATGAAGTTGAAATTGTGGAAGAATACGGAATCAAGTGGGAACAGTTGCCTGATTTAAGCCCGTTGGGTATGGATGTTGATGCAACGAATGATATGTTTGAGCAAATGCCACCACATATTCTTGCTGATGATTTCTTATGCACACAAACTGGTTATATAACTGACATTCATTTCTGGGGATCCTGGTTTAATGATATGCTTCCTTATGAGGAGTGTCCTGAAGCAGTAGAGTTTACCATAAGTATTCACGCGGATATTCCTGCTAATCCACCTGATCAGCCCTATAGTATGCCCGGAGAACCTTTATGGATGCGAACATTTATCCCATATTATGAGAATGTTGAGTGGTTAACTGATGCAATTGAAGACTGGTATGACCCAGCTACTGAATTCTTTTATGATGATAATCATTATTTGTGCTTTAAGTACAATTTCTATCTACAACCTGAAGATTATTTCTATCAGGAAGGCACTATAGATGAACCGGTTGTATACTGGCTCGATATTCAGGCAGTACCATTGGACGATAGTAATCCAGATATCAGATTTGGCTGGAAAACATCATTAGACCATTGGAATGATGATGCAGTCTGGGCTATTGGTGAGGAACCGTGCCCGGGTCTATGGAATGAACTCAGATATCCCATGGGGCATCCATTTTGTCCAGAGTCAATTGATTTAGCATTTGAACTGACAACCCTCGGAGAAGATACCACACCACCTGAACAGTACATAGAACTTGGAACACCGATAATAGAAGATATTTATAATGCAGGTGGCGATTGGCTTGATTTAATTGGCACTCAAACTCCAGTCTGGATAAACTCAACGGATCCTGAAACAGGTACAGAATACATAGAATATATATTGTTTTGGAGTGATCATTTTGGAGATTGGGTAGAATATGCAACCTACACTGTTGAAGACAATCAAGAAGTACCAGGTAATCCATTTTTAACAGACACTGATGATACAATTGGAAGAATAAGCATTGAGATATACTTTGACTTTAGTTGTTTCCATCAGATACATGCTCTTTGTTTCAACAATATTGGACTTTCTGACACTGACGCGCTTGATTTCCTCGTTGATGCGGATGCACCACCTAACGATGAATTCGCATATGTTGGACCGCTTTATATTGAACAAAGCGTTAGATACATAAGTCATAGGACAGTAAAACGCATCTGGGCAAATGATACTGGATGTACAGAAGGAGTCGCTGGAGTATGTAGAATTGAATGGGAAGTAGAGTACAAAACTCTTGGAGGAGATCTATTTACCGTAGGCATTGGAACAGTTGAAG
>JAGMCF010000047.1 GCA_023129415.1 Candidatus Cloacimonadota bacterium | reverse complement strand
TAAAGGAAGGGAAAAAGAAGATTATACATAATCCCGAGGTTATCGAAGAAATCAGAAAGGAAATTGAGAGATTGAAGAAGGAATGGCGCCACCGAATCGCCTAACAGCGGATAAAAGGGAAATCTCCCGACTTGATCGGGACAGGAAAGATTTCCCCAAATTGGCTTCGGGAACTTATACAAAATGCAAGATTAAAGACGGACCTGGAGACCAAAGTTAAATCTGGAATTGAAGATCTTCTAAAACAAGCGAATAAGCGCAAATGAAGGCTCATAACACTACGGTCTCAGCGGTGGAGAAAGAAATCAAGAAACATGATCTGGAAGGACAAATACTTATTTGTTTTTTCATAGGATGAGTGATATATGCCACGCTTTTCATTGAGGACAAAGTTAATACTTAGTTTTTCTGTAGTAATTATAGTAGGAGTTTTTTTATCTACATTTATTGGTATAAGGTTAATTGACAACACAATTATTAAGCAGGCACAGAATAAGGTTAGACTTGATTTGAATTCTGCACGAGAAGTATATAAAGAAGAAAGTGAGAACATTAAAGACATTATTCGTCTTACTGCTATCAGATTTTTCATAAAGGATGCAATATTAAAGAATGATATTAATAAGTTAAAGAATGAGCTGAAAAAAATTATGAAAAATGAATCCTTAGATATATTGACATTAACTGATAAAGATGGTCGCGTCATCGTAAGAGCGAATAATCCTGAAATATATGATGATCAACTTCTTAAAGATGAAGTAGTGAATTGTGTATTATCTAATAAACAAATAGTAGTTGCTACCCAAATTCTTCCTCAAGAAGAGTTAGAAAAAGAGGGTAAAGAACTCACTGAGCAAGCCAGGATAGATTTAATTCTAACTCCCAGAGCCCGACCACGATTAGAAACAGTAGAAACTTCTGGTATGATAATTAAAGCAGCAGCACCTATTCTCGATTATGATGGGAATTTTATTGGTATATTATGCGGTGGGAAATTATTGAACCAAAACTATGAAATTGTTGATAGAGTAAAAGAAATAGTTTATAAAGGAGAAAAATATAAGGAGAAAGATATTGGAACAGTGACTATATTCCATGAAGATTTACGGATTTCTACAAATGTTAGGAGAATTGATGGAAAAAGAGCTATTGGGACTCGATTATCCAAAGAAGTTTACGATCAAGTAATAAAAAAAGGTATTCCCTGGATTGGTAGAGCATTTGTGGTGAATTCTTGGTATATAACTGCATACGAACCAATAAAAAATATTAATGGAAAGATTATTGGTTCACTTTATGTCGGAATGCTTGAAGCTCCTTATGTAGAATTGAAAAATCGTGTTGTATTTACTTTTTTAGGAATTGCATTTATAAGCTTTATTATTCTATCAATAATTGCATACTCAGTTACCACAAATATAACCAGACCAATAAAGGAATTACTATTGGCAACTAACAGAGTAGCAAAGGGCGATCTTTTACAAAAGATAAATATAAAATCACATGATGAAATTGGTCAATTATCTGATTCATTTAATCATATGATAGCTGAACTTCAAAAAGCTACAGAGAATTATATATCGTTAACTATAACACTTGAGGAGAAAGTAAAAGAAAAAACAAGAGAGTTGGAAAAAACTCAGGATCAGCTAATTCAGTCAGAAAAGTTAACCTCCTTGGGAAAATTAGCTGCTGGGATAGCACATGAAATAAATAATCCCCTAACATCACTTTTAATTAATAGTCATCTTATATCTGAGAAATTGGAAGAAAATGAATTTTTTCAGAATGAACAACCTGAAAATTATGCTTCACTTCAAGAAAATCTCAAATTAATAATAGATGAGACCACCCGATGCAGCACGATTGTAAAGGGACTATTAGAATTTTCCAGACAGACCACACCTGAGAAAAACCTTACAAATATTAATGAAGTTATTGAAGAAACTCTACTACTTTTCGAAAGCCAATTCCTGGTTCATAATGTAAGCATTGATAAAAATTTGAATAAGAACCTACCGAGTATAATGATAGATACTAATAAAATAGAACAGGTATTCACAAATGTCATATTGAATGCATTGGAGGCAACGCCAAAGGGTGGAATATTATCAATCAGTTCACAAGTTTCAGCAGATAATCAATTTGTGGAGGTTAAATTTCAAGATACTGGCTGTGGCATACCTAAAGAGAACATCAGCAAGATTTTTGACCCATTTTTTACAACAAAGGGAACCAAAGGAACAGGATTAGGTCTCTCAGTTAGTTATGGTATTGTGCAACAGCATGGTGGCAAAATAGTTGTGCAAAGTGAAGTAGGAGAAGGAACGATATTTACTATATCTTTACTAATTGATAAAACCCAAAAATCATATTAGTAATATTTTAAAAGAAAATGGACTTTGTCCATATAGAGCAAATTTAATTTATTCATAGAGAGAGTCTACTATAAAAAGTCCTTAACCGCGAATGAACGCGAATAAACGCAAATTTTGAATGTGATATTACAAAAATTGCGGACTACCTAATCCGCTAGCTATAGATGAATTAGTGTCATAGAAGCCCACAACTTTAGTTGTGGGAAACATTATATTAAATCAATTATATTTAAATATTGGAGGATTAAATGGCATATCAAACAAAAATTCTAATTGTAGATGATGAGATTCCTGTTTGTAAGAGTATATCCAATGCTTTGGAAGGTAAAGGATATACAATAGATATGGCACTCAGTGGAGAAGAAGCCCTTAATAAGGAAGAGGAAAATAAGTATGATATTATAATTGCAGATTTAATGATGCCAGGCATAAGCGGTATGGAACTCTTAAAAGTTGTAAGAAACAAAAGGTCAGATATAATGGTAATAATGGTTACTGGATATCCATCAATAAAATCAGCAGTAGAGTCAATTAAATTGGGAGCTTTTGACTTTATCCCCAAACCATTTACCCCACAAGAACTACGGAGTTTAGTATCAAGAGCACTTGAAAGTAGGTATTATCACGAGGGAAAGGTTGCTGAAGAAACAAAGCTAAAACCGAAAGAAGGAGTAAAAATCTCTATACACAAAGATCTGTATTGTATAGCTGATAATTCATGGGCAAAGGTTGAGCAAGATGGAAATGTGCGTATTGGAATACATCATATCTTCCTAAAAGTTATTGAAAAGATAACTTCAATCGAATTTCCAAAAGAAAATGAAATGAGATATCAAGGTGAAGCTTGTTTGGGGATCACCGACACTAATAAACATATCCATAGGGTATGGACACCTGTAAGTGGAAAAGTTATTGCAATAAATAATGAAATAAAAAGCGATTATGAAAAATTATTGAATGACCCCTATAAAGATGGATGGATGTTGTTAATTACACCAATACATCTGCAAGATGATCTAAAAAATTTGGTTCATATAGAAACCACCTAATTAATGATTGGAGAATGGTTGGACATACCTAAGTTTCCTAATTTACTCAACACATTGAAAACCCTCTTAGAAGGATTCATTCCGACCACATTATTATATTTAGATAGACAGGGTAAATGGCAGAGAAATCCATCTACATTAAAAGAGAGAATATCCAACGAATTATGGTATAGAATTTGGGAAGCACAACATAATAAAAATTTTATAGAACAACTTAAAGAGTTGTTTTATCCTTTTATTCATGATGAAATTTCTTGGAGTGTAACTTATAAAATTTTTGATAGTAAACATATTAACTGTGAAAAGGAAATCAAGCACTTACTTGCTATAATAGCAGTATTATATCGTATCATTGAATATGATGCTTATAAAAGGAATAGTGAGATCTATATAGCTGATTGGGATATCCAGGGAAAAGCTAAAAAAATCCAATATTTGGAAAAAACAGAAAAATTCTTGAATGATTTTAAACAGATATTAGATACTAACTCACAAGTAGACATCTTCTTCAAGATGATAAACCTATTAAAAGAAGAGGAAGAATGTATTTCTAATAAGGTAAGTTTAATTATTGCCGAGGAGGAAAAGCTAAGACAGCATACAAACGATTTGTTAACTGAGATCAGAGATTCTGAGAAGGGGGATGAAATTTGCGATTTCATCTATGAACAGATAAGTCCAGCGATAGGAATGAAAAAAAGATCACCCCAAGCTCTTCTTCGTCCTTGCTTGGAATTACTTACTAATCCAGATATTGATATATCAAGCGGTATTCAGTATGAAGCATCGGTAATTTTAGGGATTTTAAAGGATTTACGTTCTACAGATATTCTACTAAATGCCCTGAAGAACTGTGAACTTAAATATACTAATATTAGATGTAATCTGATATATGCAATAGGTAACTTGCATCAGAAGAAGGCAGTAAATATTCTTATTAATGTATTGGAAAAGCCTGATTCGGTTGAAGTTACCCCAAGGAATAGGACTTCAGCTTATAACCAGTCACTGGATTGGGAAAAGAAAGAAGCTATCTGGGCACTCGGCAAGCTTGGTCCTGATGCAGTAAAATCCATACCTATACTTATGAGATACTCTAATTGCTCGGATAGAGAAACGAAATTCTGTCTTGCCTGGGCAATGGGAACAATAGGTATAGGACAAAAGAAAAAATATGGTGGTATAGATAGGGATGTTCTTATAACACTGATGAACTTACTGTCAGCAAAAGATAGCACAACTTTTGAAGAAGCCGCATTTGCATTAAGGGGATTAGGCTTACCTGATTT
>JAGMCF010000046.1 GCA_023129415.1 Candidatus Cloacimonadota bacterium | reverse complement strand
ATCAACGATATTTATCCCAATAATATCAGAATTATCTTCTTCCTCAACAAACTTATCAATCATTTCTGTAGCCACTTCTTCTGCTTTTGTGGTCGGCTCAAGCGTGTAAGTGCCGGGCACATCAATTACTTCTGCCTTTTCACCCTCAATTCTCATATATCCTTTTGTGAACTCTACAGTTGTGCCAGGATAGTTGGAAGCAATAACATGAACGCCTGTTAATCGTGAGAAAATAACACTTTTTCCAACATTTGGATTGCCAATTAAAAGTATCTTTTTCATTTTTACCTTCCTAATATTTTGCCACAAACCTGCCCGCCGCACAAGGCTTTGGCAGGCGGGGGCACAAAGGCACGAAGATTGTAATTCTATATTTTTACTTTGTTTCTTGGCTTGCCCCGTTAAATCTGATTTTTATTTAACCGGAGTGTCTTCGTGGTTAATCTTTTTCGACAATAATTTTTAATTCTATATTTTTACTTTGTGTCTTGGTGCCTTAGTGGCTAATTTTTTTCTACAATAATTTTTTGTGCCATACCAAAACCGAGTGCTACTTTTGTATTTCCGACTTGAATTGTAACAGGACCTCGCATTAATTGGGAAGAAACTTTTGTTACTTCAACATTTATACGAACTCCGAGAGATTCCACCCTTCTTTGCATACCAAATCCACCTATGATTTGTGCCACAGTTCCTTGTTCACCTGATTTCATTTGAGTTAAATTGATCCTTTCCATATCTAAATCCTCTATTTGTTTATTACTATTTATTTTGGTTTGTTTTTAGATTTTTTCTTCATACAATCGGCACAGATACCGTAAATTTTCAGGGAATGTCCAGTCATCTTAAAATTGTTTTCCGAAGAGATTTTTTTCTGCCATTCTTCAATATCCTCACAATGAAATTCAATCATCTTTCCACATTTCTGACAGATTAAATGGTCATGATGTTTATGTCCAAAAATATGCTCGTAAATATGTTTTCCATGCTGCAATTGGATTTTGCTGACCAGCCCACTTTTTTCAAGCAAGTCCAAAGTGCGATAAACCGTTGCTCTGGAGATTTTTTTATCCCTTTTACTCAATTGAATAAACAGGTCATCAGCAGTGAAATGAAAATGATTATCAAAAACTTGCTCTGTGATAATCTCTCGTTCCGATGACCATAAAAGATTGTGTTTTTGTATAAATTGTTGAAATTTTCTTACTTCATTTTTCATAATTTTATCCTCAATTAAGATTGAGACCAAATCTCAATCAGAAAAAATTATATGTCAAGAATTTTTTTATTATCATGCATACTCCCAATCCCGATATATCGGGACAGACAAATTGGTTTATTTTAATAAACAAATAAAATAATTAAAAGAAGCCCACGTCCCCAATTAAATTGGGGATCATTCGTGGGAAAATAGAGCAAATGCACTTCTATTAACCATTTCACTCGTCTGGGCGCCTGTCTCCCGATATATCGGGAGACAGGACGGGAACAAAACATATTTTTTTATTTTGTATCTTATTCTGTCTGTTCTCGCCTTCCACTTCGTTGAAAGGCAAGTCCAGACACAAGTCCAGAAAGCAGGACTTGGCTCTTCCGCCAGACCCGATTTATCCTGTGGAATAATGCTTTGCACTCGTCTTGGCGTCGAAGCCAGATTAAAATCCTTGATTTTATTCCACAGAGTAAATAGGTGGTTAAATAAATTTCTTTTCCGTCTGCCCGTCTTGGCTCGGCAAGTCATCCCATTTATCTGGAAACCTAAATGTGCCAAGCCGAGACAGAGGCGCCTGTCGGGGCTCCCGATATATCGGGAGACTGGCCGAGACCGATTGGTTCTGGTTCACCCTTCGGAGTCCCGATATTTCGGGACGGAGAACGGGCTTGTCCAGGTTAGGTTTAAATTATACACAATTTATTGATTTTCTTGACATATTTTTACAATCTAAGTTTTTTTAAAATTAATTAAATATTCAGAACTTACAAAGTCTTTATTGGAGGATATAAAAATGTGTATTAAAAATTTAATTTCATTCCTGTTAATATTACTACTTCTATTTTTCTCTTCTTGTCGGAAAGCATCCAAGGTGTCCGAAGTTGTATTTGAGTTAAGACACTATTCAATCAATAGCCTGGAAGGACTTATTACACAGAAAGATCTTGAGCTTGATGAATGGGTTTCAAGCGATGGGATTGCTTCTCTAAAAATATCTGTAACCAGACCCACGAGAGTGAGATTATTTGAAACAGGCGACATAGATGTTGAGAATGCCTGCTTAATATATGAAGCTAAGCTTCGCACAAAAGATTTTGTCGGGCAAGTGTATTTAGAGATGTTGTGTAATTTTCCTGGAAAAGGAGAATTCTTTTCACGAGCTTTGGAGTCTTCTATTCGTGAAGATACTGAATGGACATCTCAAGAAACTCCATTTTACTTGAAAAAAGGAGAAAATCCTGACAATGTTAAACTAAATCTTGTGATTAATGGTAAAGGTACTGTTTGGATCGATGATATTCGACTGATTAAAGCAATTATTGATTAAAAATTTAGCTAACATTTGCCAATTTATATTATTAGACTAACTTATTGAAAAAGAAATAACATAAAGATTGCAATGATTTATTTAGTTAAATTACTCAAGTTTCGCAGGTGGCAGACGGAATAGAGTTCCGTGTTATTCTGAAATAGCAAGCAGGAGAACCCCGTTGATAATACTATCTACGGGGTTTACCTGAATTATCTTCGTTTATCTTAGGTGGATTAAAATTGTAACACGCTTCTCTGAAGCGTCTGTCAGAAGGAGCTCTGCTCCATATTATGAACCAGAGATTCATAATACAGACGGAACAGAGTTCCGTGTTACTGAGGGAATAGAGTTACCAAGTGCGAAACTTGAGTTAAATTATTGATCAACATATTCCCTTTAAATTATGGAATTAAGAAATTAATGAAATCAGAACCGCATAGTGGTGCAATCTATGTAGCCCAATGCTTATAAGTGAAAATTTGAGTTATCCCGAAATCTTTCGGGATAATTTCATAACGAGCTGAAAGTATTATTTTTCAGTGTTCATTCGGTGTTCTCGGCCTGCCTGGTGTAACCTCCACCCTCCGTAGCAGAGCTACTGCGGAGGACGGGTTGGTGAAGACAGGTGGTTAATTCTTCGCTACGATGGATCTGAAAGAAAAGAGAAAAGAATAAAGATAATTTTGAACTGAGAAATGTGCGTTAATTATTAACGATTATACTATATGGAGGGTTCCGGTCGGCAAAAATATTCAGTGCGAGTGATACATTTCCTCTAACGCTCTCAGGTACACTCCAAAAGTAGGGGTTTACGTAGCTTGGATTTTGTCCCTTTGCACGCCCCATACAATAAATTTGTGCTTGATGGACAGTCCCATAAAAGCGTGTAACGAAGAATCCGTTATCATTACGATAAGAAGTGGAATAACCACCCGAAACATTGCGAGGAAATCCTAGCCATGTGTTGCAAGCGTAATTATATTGGCTTGTTCCAAAACCTGGATTACCACTACCTCCACCAGCCATACCAGCTGGAGTTTTATAAAATGATATAGCGTTTGCGGCAATAATCATCAAGTCAGCCTTAAGTGCGTCAATATTTGCACTTGAAGATTGTTTGCTGAACATAGTAATACCAACAGCTACTGCTACGCCTACAATTATTACGGCTAAGACAATAAGTAACACTTGTTGTGTTCCCATTGTTTACTCCTTGTCCTCCGTAGCTTCTACATAGGAGGACTATCTTATTTTTTTGGAAACTTGACTTATCCCGACCCGTTCTCCGTCCAGATATAATCGGGACTGCGAAGGGTGAATGTATCGGGATGAGTTAAGTTGAATTATAAAAAAACTCCTATGAAACCACATTCTAACTTCCAATAATATATGGAATTAGAATCTTTGTAGAACAAGATGGCATCTTGTTTGCTTCAAATAAAATTCTTCCAAATAGGTGGGGGATAACTCAAGCTTTCATTTAGCTATACTTTTCCGAACGGAGAAATGTGCGTTAATTATTAACTGTTATTCTATATGGAGGGTCACGGTCGGCATAAATATTCAGTGTAAGTTGTACATTTCCTCTACAGCTCTCAGGTGCACCTGCCCAGGGCCAGGGTAGTGAGGTTGGATTTTGTCCCTTTGCACGACCCAAACAATAGATTTGTGCAGCAGCGCCATTCCCATAAAAGCGCGTGCAGAAGAATCCATTATCATTACGATAACTGTCAGTATAACCATTACAATAACGAGGAAATCCCTTCCATATGTCACAACTCGCATTATTCCAATGATTCCCAAAACCTGGGTTACCATTGCCTCCGCCAGCCATACCAGCAGGTGTTTTATACCATGATAATGATTCTGCAGCAATATTCATCAAGTCAGCCTTAAGTGCCTCACGATTTGAACTTGAAGATTGTGTACTAAACATAGTAATACCAACAGCTACTGCTACGCCTACAATTATTACTGCTAAGACAATGAGTAATACCTGTTGTGTTCCCATTGTTTTCTCCTTTACCTCGTGTAATCCGCCAGACCCGATTAATCGGGACTCCGTCTCGGAGCTGGCGGACACAGGGTGAACCCGCGTTCGCGGGGATTACTTTTTTTGTGACTTTCTGTTTTTCACATCTATTTAGTGTCTGTTCGTAAAGCCGGTTTTTTCGATAAATGGAAACTTGACTTATCCCGACCCGTTCTCCGTCTCCCGATATAATCGGGACTGCGAAGGGTAAATGTATCGGGATGAGTTAAGTCCCGATGAATCGGGATGAATTGGAAAACTTAAGTCAAGTCAGCTAAAGCAAACTTAACTCAAGTTTTCATTTAGCTACACTTTTCCAAACTGAGAAATGTGCGTTAATTAGTAACGGTTATTCTATATGGAGGGTTACGGTCGGCATAAATATTCAGTATGAGTTGTACATTTCCCCTACAGCTCTCAGGTGCATCAGCAAAGGGCCAGGGTTTGGAGCTTGGATTTTGTCCTTTTGCACGACCCAAACAATAAATTTGTGCCTCATGAACACTTCCATACTGGCGAGTCACGAAGAATCCGTTATCATTACTATAAGAACCGTAATAATAAAGAGGCAGACGAGGAAATCCTAGCCATGTGTTGAAACCGTAATTAGTATAGCTTGTTCCAAAACCGGGATTACCACTACCTCCACCCGCCATACCAGCTGGAGTTTTATAAAATGACATAGAGTTTGCAGCAATATTCATCAAGTCAGCCTTAAGTGCGTCAATATTTGCACTTGAAGATTGTTTACCGAACATAGTAATACCAACAGCTACTGCTGCACCTACGATTATTATTGCTAATACAATGAGTAATACCTGTTGTGTTCCCATTGTTTTCTCCTTTACCCCGTGTAATCCGCCAGACCCGATTAATCGGGACTCCGTCTCGGAGCTGGCGGACACAGGGTGAAACCGCGTTCGCGGGGATTACTTTTTTTGTGACTTTTTGTTTTTCACATCTATTTAGTGTCTATTCGTAAAGCCGGTTTTTTCGATAAATGGAAACTTGACTTATCCCGATATATCGGGATGAGTTAAGTCCCGATGAATCGGGATTAATTGGAAAACTTAACTTAAGTTCTCACCACTTCTATTTATAACACAATAATAATATAGCAATTTATGTGCCAAACCTTAATATAAATTATAAAAATAAAATTTTTCTGTCAATAATTATTTCAATTTTTTTTAGTAGAAATATTTGGAGATTATGTAGAAGTCTATTATGACCTTGTTTTGAGATGAAGAATCCATATTTTATTGCAAATAGAAGGAGCCGTCAGGGACCATTCCCTGACGGAGAATAATATTTTTTAATAATTTTCACATATTTTTAAAATGAAATTTTGTCATAAAATCATTACAAATCAAAAAGATATGTCATAAAAATATGACAGGCAGTTTTTGCACATGGCAGGTAAGCTACATTAAGCTGGCAGATATTCATGGTTCAATCCGTCAGCTCCGAAACCCCGATATACCCGTTCTCCGTAGTCCCGAAAGCATTCGGGACGAAGGGTGAATCGGGACAACTTCTCAATATCTTTTCCACTTTCTACCAGGCGTTTGACATCTCTTTTGAATTGGGTGGTTCAAAGAATAGAAAATTTCACATTAACAAATCTTTACGCAATTCATCAATGGTGTGAAAAACTTGCATCTTGCTTTTGTTTTCAGCAAAGGATTTCAGTGTAGTTTTATTTGGAATTTCAAGATTGTGCTGAATTTTTTCATCGTCTAGAATATAGCGAACTACTGCCAGTTGATCATTTTTGGGTAATGCACAAAATACCCGATAAAACGCTTCGGCAGTATTAATAGTCATAAATTGAAATTTTGCTGATTTTTCTATTGATTTGGATATATTTATACACTCTATTTATAAGATTACAGTCTAACGGTGGAGCTCACTTGCCAAAAACATCCCGATATATTGGGAGCATTACAGCCATTAATTTGTGAGATTAACTTTAGCTGGCATAATAAATGTTAGCCTAATCTCGCACTGCGTTTCTGTCAAGTGCAGTCCCGATGTATCGGGATTAGACTGCTTTTATTCCTAACCTATTCGCTACAGCCGAGATAGACATGGTTTCTTTCTCTTTTGATCTTTCATAAAGAAATTTCATAAATTTCTCACTATTGCCCAGCATCTCTACTTCTTTTTCAAATTCATCGATCTCTTCCAATATATAATGATTACCATCTTTATCATAAATCATTAATGTTTCAGATGTCGCTAAAGCAAATAATTCATCTATTGAATGTTTCTCTTGCCGTAAATCTATTGTAATCATATTTCCACCTTCTTCCCTCGAATAAATAATTCGCTATGTTCTTTATGCCCAACAGCAAGGACTTTAACTATCTGGCTTTCAGTAATTTCATAAAATATCCGGTACTTACCTATTCGTAACTCCCACGGACCAATAGGATTAGGGCGAAGTCGCTTTCGTTTTCTTGTCTCATTATTTGCATCTACTTGTAAATATTTAAGGATTGCTTTGACAATAATTCGCTGATCAGATGTGTCATAGTAATTCAAATCATCATTAGCACTTCGTCCAAATTTTATATTGTATTTCATTATTTTTAAGATGGTATTTTGTCATAAAAACATTACAAATTAGGCAAAGCTGTCATAAAAATATGACAGGCAGTCTTTGCACATGGCAGTTGGATTTTATAATGAAAATCCCAAGCCAACTCTTGCAACAGGATATTTTCCAAGAGAATAATCAGCACAAATATCAATAATTAATAATTTATATCTCAAACCAACCGTTCCACGAAATTCATTATCTCCTTTAATGTTATACTTTACCGATTCTGTTTCTTCTCCAAGAAGCGTTTGATAAGTGTATTCATATTCTGCAGTTAGTTCTGTGCTTTCAAATCCAAAACCGCCATATAAAGTTATAGGCACCACAACAAGCCCTTTGCTAACCTGTGCATTGAAAAATGTACTGTTACTGGTTATAATATCTCCTAATTTAAATTGTTGATAAGTTCC
>JAGMCF010000045.1 GCA_023129415.1 Candidatus Cloacimonadota bacterium | reverse complement strand
CAGACTCAAAGGAGCATGAAAATTAAGGGATGGAATGCACAGATTCCAATTGTTCTTAACAGGATTTGTAATCCTGTTTATCAAAACACCATTACAAATGGTGTTAGGATCGTTTCAATATAATTGTAATTCGTAATTTTACATTTACATTTGTGTCTTTGTGTCCATTCTCCGTAGCAGTAGGACTGCTACTGCGAAGGATGAACCTTTGTGGCAAAAAAGCGATTTACAAATGAAAAGGATAAAAATAACAGTTTCTGGCAGAGTACAAGGAGTATTTTTTCGTTACTTCACTCATAAAACTGCCTTAAAATTAAATATTAAAGGGTATGTAAAAAATCTCTATAATGGTAATGTTGAAGCTGTCGCAATAGGTTCAGTGGAAAATGTTGAAAAGTTCATAAAAGAGATAAAAATTGGACCACCAGCATCACAAATTGATAAAGCTGAAATCCAAGAATTACCAGATTCAATAAACTATGATTCATTCGAAATTACTTACTAAGTATATTTTTATCTTCTGTATTCTTATAGTATTAGGATTTTCATCAAATCCTATATACATTACAAAATCAGATAAATACCATATTGTTAAGAAAGGGGATACATTATACTCTATTGGCAAAAAGTATGGTCTTTCAGTTGAAGCATTAAAACAAATTAATAATCTGACTTCAAATAAAATCTTGGTTGGACAGAAAATTTACATTGTTGCAAAAAAGACTTCACAGCAATATTATGTAACTCAAAGGGAAATTCCTCAAGGGGGTTATCATCTCGTCCAAAAAGGTGAAACATTATACAGAATTTCCAAAATGTATGACCTTTCATTATTTGAATTAATGGAATTTAATCAACTAACATCATATACAATTAAGGCTGGAGAAAAAATCTGGCTGAAATCCATGCCAATCAAAACAGTTATTAGCAAAACTATTATCAAACCTGAAATCATAGAGAAGAGACCAAAGCCTTTAGCAAAGCCTAAATATCATATAGTTAAAAAAGGTGAGAATCTTTATAGAATTGCATCTCAATATAATCTATCAATTTACGAATTGAAGCAATACAATAATTTGACTTCTAATAGGATTTTTATAGGTCAAAAGCTTTCATTAGAATCAACAAAAGCTTATTCAGGAAAATATATTAAACCAAAAACTGAAATTACTCAAAAAGATGTTTCAAAATATAATTTGATATGGCCCTGCAAAGGAAATATTACATCACCCTTTGGAATCCGTGATGGTAAACCACATAAAGGAATAGATATTGCCTCTCCATTGGGAACACCAATAAACGCAGTATTAGATGGTGAAGTTGCATACACTGGCTGGCAAAGAGGATATGGTAATGTTATCATATTAAAGCATGATTATGATTTAATGACTGTCTATGCTCATAATAAAGAAAACTCTGTTGAAAAAGGTGACAAAGTAAAAAAGGGTGAGAAAATTGCATGCATTGGCTTAACAGGAAATACTACTGGCTCCCATCTCCACTTTGAAGTCAGACTGGATGGGAGAGCAATGGACCCACAGAAGTTTTTACCATAGATAAATATGGAGGTATCCACCAACCAGTGGATGTTACAGGGACTAAGTCGCTTTACTACAAATATTTGATTCTTATGAACCTGAAAGTTTTTAATTAAAAAAAATTGACAAAATTGTTTCCAAAAATAAGTATATAAAATAAAGAACCAAAAAGAGGACTAATGGAGAAAATAACACTTCCCAAAAACGAATATCTAATGCTTAAAAGAGAGATACAACTCTTACTCGATAATGAATTTCTCAAGAAACTCAAAGAATTAATTGATATAATGTTTGAGGAAAAATATAGTTTATTTATGGGTGACTATACCGATGACTTAACTGAATATTCTATAAATAACGAGAAAGACTGGAAAATAGGTGAAAGTAGGTGGGATAATGTATAAGCAATCTGAAATTGTATTGGTTCCTTTTCCTTATTCCGACCTATCATATACTAAAAAGAGACCTGTCTTAATAGTTTCTAATAATGAATAATCAGAAATATCCTGATGTTATTGTCGTGGTTATAACTTCTATAAAGCATAAGGATGATAAATATTCAATTCCACTATTAGACCAGGACCTTGAATACGGAGTATTACCTGAAAAAAGTTTTATAAAAATTCACAAGTTATTTACTATTAGCAAGCAAAAGATAATAAAGAAATTCAGTAAAATTCGCGATGAAAAATTTATAGAAGTACATAATATTCTGACTGAGTTATTCAAAATAAAATAAAAGAGAAAAATGAACAATGAAAAAAACTTTAACTTATTATCCGTTTTATTGCTTTGGATGGCTTTGTAAAAGGTTATTCCTGCTTCCTATTTGCTTTATTGTGATTAATTTTTCAACTCCGTTTTCTTTTGCTCTTAATACTACAAATATTAAAACCAAACTGGTTTATTCATCCAGATGGAAAGAGCCATTTACAAAGAAACAAAAAAGTAAAAAATCTGGAGGTAGATTTGATGTTTTAGTTAATTCAGCTGTTTATGATAGTTTAGAAAATCATTTGCTTCAGTATGCTTATGATTTAGAAAATGAACCTTATGATGTTGCAATTTATAATTGTGATATTACCTCATCAGATTCTTTAAGAAGTTTTTTAAAACAAGAGTATGAGCAAGACAATCTTGTTGGAATTGCGGATGTATTTATAGTGAGAAGGAAAGGTATTATAAATGATAGTTTAATTATATTGGTGAATGAAGTTTGAGACAAAAAATAAAAAGGAAAAAAATGAAAAAGATTTGTATTATTTGCAAAAATCTAAAGGATGAAAATGAATTTAACGAAGAACATATCTTTCCAGAATCAATAGGAAATAAGGAATTAAAAATATACCGTGTTTGTAAGGAATGTAATGAAAAACGATTAAGTAAAATTGATGCATCATTAACTAACCATAAATTGATAGAAACCAGAAGACTAATGTATAAAATTCCTGGGAAGAAGGGCATTATACCTAATCCTTTTGAGAACGGGGTATTAGAATCTGATCCTGAGCAAAAAGTTAAGTTATCCTTTGATAATCAAAATAGAGTAAAAATTTACAATATACCTAAAATTTCTAAACCAATTCAAAATAAAGAAAATAAAAGAATTGATATAACTATTGATAATAAAGATAAAAATAATTTACAAGATATCATAAATAAAAAATTAAATAGAATGGGAGCATCAGAACTTTATAGAGAAGAAGAACAGATTATTGAAAAGCATCCTAATACAATACATAATTTGACTATAGATAATAAACAATATAAAAAGGCAATCATAAAAATAGCCTATGAACTTGGATTTTATTTTCTAGGAGAAAAATATTTGAAAGATAGAGTAGGAGAATTTTTACGATTATTTTTAATGGATGATTTAAATGAATGGTCTAATTGTGATTTGGGACATATTGATTTTATTGATAAGGAAGATAATCGTTTATATATAACTTTAGTTAATCTTCTTAAAATTAAAAAATATGAACACTTAGCCTTTATTTTTATTGTAGACCAAAAAATACATATTATCATTAGAATTTTTGATTTAATAGATGCTTTAATTATTATAAGTAAAGAACCAGATTTATATAGAATTCCTGAAAAAGATTTAATTATAATTGATTCAAGATCAGGTGAAGTAGAAAAGTATAAATTTTCACAAAAGGTAACTAATAAAAATAAAGCAACCATTTAAGCGAAGGAGAAAAATCATGAACAAATCAAAATATTATTTTACTATGTTTGTTATTTTACTTTTTAGCAGTTTTATAGCAAACAATGCCTTTGGGATTCCAGTTGATGGCTTTTGCTATTTAGAAAATGCAAGCGATCATTCCGGAACGAAAATTCTCTTTGAGGCAGTTAGTCCATCTGCTGTCACGGATAGCACTTTTACAAATTCAGACGGTTCTTTCCTTATAGGAATTACTGTAGGTATTTATACTATTCATTATTCTCATGAAGGTTGGCAAACTTATACTATTCCAGAGGAAATTGCAATTTTTGAATATACCTCTTTAGAGGTTGTTACTCTATTGACGGGGTTTGTAGAAGAAGTATCTGGAGAGCAAAATGGTATTTGGACAGCAGATTATATCTATCTGGTAGTTGATGATATTTCCATTAACCTTGGTGATACACTGATTATTGAACCTGGTGCTCATATTAAATTTATGAATTATTACTCTTTTAATATTTATGGTACTCTCCTTGCAGTAGGAACAGAAAGTGATACTATAATATTTACTTCTGGAAACATTACTCCTAATCTTGGAGATTGGCATCAAATAAATTTTAATGGAAATTTATCTTCAAACAGTATTATCTCATATACTAAAGTTAAATATTCGTGGGATGGTATTTACTGTAATAATTCTTCACCGAATATTAGTAATAACTCTATAATATATAATAGGTTTGGAATATGGTGCATTAATAATTCCTTACCATCTATTAGTAATAACACTATTTGTTATAACAGTAATGGTTATTCGGGTTATGGAGGAATCCGATGTGAAAATTCCTCTCCCACAATAGACAACAACATAATTAATAATAATTCTGGAAGGGGAATTTCTTGCATTTATTCCTCCTCCCCGACTATTAGTAATAATACTATTAATTATAATGGTTGTGGTGACATAAACAGTTCAACAATTTACTGTTATAATTCATCCAGTCCAAGCATATATAACAATACGATTAGTCATAATAACACTACTGCAATTTACTTCTTTCAAAATTCCTCGCCGATTATTTATAATAACACAATTAATAATAATATAAACGGAATTGAATCCAGTGACAATTGCTTTCCATTCATATACAATAATATACTAATGAATAATTCTGCTACAAGTATCTTGTGCTATGAATCACTATCAATAAGTAATAATATAATTAAAAATAGTGAGGTTGGAATATATTGCTACTCATCATCGATTATAAGTAATAATACAATCATGGATAATGATTATGGAATAAATATTTGGCCGTATTATTCTTCAAACATTATCAATAATATCCTATATAATAATGATTGTGGTATTTATCACGAATCAACGCCATTAGTATTAGAATACAATATATTTTGGCAAAACAATACAAATAGTTCTGGAGATGGTTTCCCATCATATTTTGAGCAGATCATTACAGTTAATACAAATGGGGATTCCTGCGATACATATTTTAATCTGTTTATGGATCCAATTTTTGTCAATCCTGATAGTTTAGATTTTCATCTTCTTTCAACTTCTCCATGTATAGATGCTGGGACTCCAGATACAACAGGTCTAAATTTACCACAATTTGATTTAGATGGAAATCCAAGAATTTACAATGGAATAATAGATATAGGTTGTTATGAATGGCAGGGGACTGGTGTTGATGATTGGTATCATTCTCCAATAGCTAATGTATTGTATCAGAACTATCCAAATCCATTCAGTTCTTCAACTACAATTTCATTTCATTTAGCCATCCCGATGACAATCGGGAAAAACACACAAATAAATATTTATAATGTGAAGGGTCAATTGGTTAGGCAGTTGTTCCCGATTACAATCGGGATCAATGGTCAATTGTCAATTGAATGGGATGGCAAAGATGAAAATGGAAGACAACTTTCTAATGGTATCTACTTCTATCAACTGAAAACTGAGAACTATAGTGAAGTTAAAAAGATGGTCATAATTAGATGAAAATTAAGGAATAACAGCAAGACCTTCAATCCGTCAACTGGCGGATTGAAGGTCTCTTTTTATTGACAGAGAATATTTTTTATTAAATAAGAAGTTCAAAAATAATATTCAAAAAATTAGGAATATAAAATGCAAAAAATATCTTTCATAATTGTTATACTCTTCTTACTATCAACTATACTTTCAGCCCAGGACTCTTTACAATGGACAGATTCGTTTACTGAGGCAACAGAAAAAGCAAAAAATGAAAACAAAGTAATTATGATAGACTTCTCTTCCGACAGGTGCGGATGGTGTAAAAAATTGCATGAAACCACATTTCAGGATTCTAATGTAATTGAGCTATTAAAGGATAATTTTGTGCTCATAGAGATAAATACAAGTATTGAAAAAAATAAGGATTTCGCTAATCATTACAATGTAACTGGACTGCCAACAACCATTTTTGTTAATCCTGATTCCAGTGAAATTGATAGGATTATCGGCTATCTTCCTGCTGAACAATTCATCAAAAAAGCAAACTTCATTTTAAATAATAGAGACTATTTTTCAGACTTACTTAAAAATGCTGAATTATATCCTGATAGCATTGATATTCATAAAGAACTTGCAGAAACCCATAAAAGACGAGGGAATTATGATAGAGCAGAAGAAATGTATAATTCTATTTTAAAATGGATTGAGAAAGCTAGTCCTATGGACACATTAATTATAAAAATTCCGGAAATACAAGCAGAAATGGCAATGTTATATTATAAGCGATATCAATATACTAAAGCATTGGAAAGGTTAATCAAGATTGAAAATGAATATCCAGATTATTCAAACAAGGATATGATTATTTTCAATCAAGCATTATGCTTATATAGATTAAATAATTTCCTGAAAGCAACGAATTCTTTACAGAAAATAATCAATGATTTCCCCAGGAGTTCCATAAAAGAAGATGCTGAAGAGTTTATCAAATACCTTTCCACGAAAGCCGAAGAAGAAAAACTTTAACAAAAATCAAATATTTCTTGACGATAAGTTAATCAAGAATTAAATTTTTATAAAAATTAAAACATAAAATTATAGTATGTTTTTATAAAAAAATTACAGGAGGATGTAATGAAAATCAAACCTATTGATGATCGTGTATTGCTTCAATCAATAGAAACTGAACAGAAAAAGGTTGGAAATATCATCATTCCAGATACAGCAAAAGAGAAACCACAAATCGGGAAAGTTATTGCTGTTGGTAATGATGAAGACCTTAAAAAAATTGTCAAACAAGGTGATAAGGTTATTTATGCCAAATATGGTGGAACTGAAATTGAACTTGAGGGAACAAAATATCTTATTGTTCAGAAATCTGATCTTTTAGGAATTATAAAGTAATTTCTATTACATAATATTTATTCCCAAATAAAAAGGCGACATCTGAGATGTCGCCTTTTTTGTTTAAGATAATAATGAAACATTCATGTCCCGAAAATAGATCGTGACACACCAGTCTGGGCGTCAAGCCTGAAAAGAACATGAAAATATTGTATTTATTGTAATGATGAATATTAATATAAACAGGATTATAAATCCTGTTATGATCATTTCTTATTATCCATTTAATAATATTCTACTACTAATTGATATTAAAACTCCCGACATATCGTGATAATGGTGTTTAAGGTTTATTATTTAAGCATTCCCAATCCCCAATTTAATTGGGGAGGGCTTGGGAATGAGAGTTTATATTTATTTTCTCTGTGTCTTTGTGTCTCTGTGGCAAACGATTTACATATGAAACATACATGCCAGCAGGCTATCACAAAGGATCATGAAAATTATTTATAACTGAAAAAGGTTCGATTTTATGAATAAGATTTTGTTCGTGTCAGTTCGTGTTGTTCGTGGCTAAAAAAGGATTTACATATGAAAATACGAATACCTTACACAAGCCAATATCTATTCTGTGCACCTCTATTAATAATTCCTTTAAGTTCCATATTCAGTAGCATTGCAGATAACTGGGCAGGAGAAAAATCTGACTGTTCAACCATCTCATCTAAGCTAAGATTTTTATCATTTTTCTGTAATAATTTATAAACTTCTCCCTCCTCTTTAGTCATCTTTGGAGTAATTCTTTCTGATTCTACTTGCATTTTAAAATGATATTCTTCCAAGATATCTTGAGCATTCGTCACAATTTTCGCACCCAATTTTATCAAATAATTAGGTCCTTCACTTTGAGGATAATTAACATTACCAGGTAAAGCAAAGACATCACGATTCTGATCTAACGCCATCTTTGCAGTTAATAATGCACCACTTGTTTTTTTCCCTTCAATCACAAAAGTCCCTTTACACATTCCACTAATAATTCTATTTCTTGTCGGGAAATTCCACGCTTCAATTTTGGTCCCCAATGGAAATTCTGAAATCAAAGCACCGGATTGAATAATATCCTTTGCAAGAACTGTATGCACAGATGGATAAACAATATCTAAACCAGTCCCACAAACCGCAATTGTTCTACCGCCAGCATCAAGAGCTGCTTTATGAGCACAACTATCAATCCCATAAGCCAATCCGCTTACAATAGTAAATCCTGTTTTTGCTATTTCCCGCCCAATTTTTTGCACCATTATTTTGCCATAATTAGTTGGCTTGCGTGTTCCCACTATTGCAATTGCCCTGCTATCTCTTGGTAAAATATTGCCTTTTATATATAGTAAGATTGGAGGATTATAAATAAATTTAAGCAAATCTGGATATTCATTTTCAGTAATTGAAACAAGTCTTACATTATATTTTTCTAATAGGTTTAACTGATTTTCAATAAATTCATTGTTTTCATTTTTTGAAATCTCATTTATTGTATTTTTAGAAAGGAATGTTAAATTTGATAATTGTTTATTATCATATTTAAAAATCTCTTTTGGAGATTTAAAAATTTTCAAAAGTTTCTGAATTTTACTAGGTCCTAAACTATTAATTGAAACTAATTTTAACCAATCATGATACTCTTTTTTTTCCATTTAATCTTTTTCCTGAAGAATTTGTTGTACTCTATTTTTTAATTTTGAGATATTTTCACCTGTTACAGCTGAAATTGATATAATATTCTTTTTTATCTCTTTAGGAAAATTCATTTTAATTTCCTCAATTTTCTTTTGTTTAACATCATTAGATAAAATGTCAATTTTATTCAGAACAATTAAAAATTTTCTTCTATCAAGTTCTTGACTATAAAGATGAAGCTCATTTTTTAAAATTTCATATTTTTTTAATATATCCTTTGAATTAACATCTATAAGAAATAGTAAAATTTTTGTCCGTTCAATATGTTTTATAAACTGGATACCTAATCCTTTTCCAAGATGAGCACCTTCAATAATGCCAGGAATATCAGCGATAATAAAGGTATTTTTTATATCTACTTTAACTACTCCAAGACAGGGTTCAAGTGTAGTAAATTCATAATCAGCTATTTTGGGATGTGCAGATGAGATATGGCTTATTAATGTAGATTTCCCAGCATTGGGAAATCCAACCAATCCTACATCTGCAATAAGTTTTAATACTAATTCTAAGTATCTCTCCTCTCCGGGAAGCCCCTCTTCAACTTTTCTTGGTGCCTGATTTGTTGGAGTTGCAAAAGCTGCATTTCCTCTTCCTCCATTTCCTCCTTTTACCAAAATCATCTCCTCATTATGGTTGGATATATCAGTTAATTTTACAATTCGTTTACCATCTTGATTCAGTTCAAAGATTTCAGTGCCTAATGGCACTCTTAATTTAGTATCCTTACCTGATTGACCTGTTTTATTAGAACCTTGCCCATGATGAGCTTTACCCCCAGAGAAATGCTTTTTATATTTATAATACAACAGAGTATTAAGATTCTTATCCCCTATTGCAATTACATTTCCGCCTTTTCCTCCATCTCCGCCATTAGGTCCACCAAAAGGAACATATTTTTCACGACGGAAACTCAAGCAGCCATTGCCGCCTCTTCCGCCTTTTACTCTTATTCTTGCGTAATCAATAAACATAAAAAATGCTCACTCTGTTCGCTGTCATAATGGCTAAAGCCGTCATTTGCTCACTTCCGTTCGCTGTCAAATGGTTCGCTTCGCTCACGGTCATTGAGCTATTAAGTCATTAGGGATTGCTATCACTTTTATTTTAATTTATACTGATAAGTATCAGGATTCATTAACCATCTCACAACTTCTTTTACAGGACGGCTTAAATCAAGCCAGTAATCCGGCATAAAACCTACACCTTCAGGACAGTCATATCCTGGGTAAAAGAAAATTTTACTGGGAAGTTGTAATAATATATTTGAATTTGGCAGATAATAGGAAAGCATCTCGCCAAATCGTCCTACACCACCAGTATTTTCTCCAATAAAAATATTATTCTTTATAGATTTTGCGTAAAAAACTGCCACTTCACCAGAAGAAGCAGTGCCTCTGTTTGCTAAAACAATGATTAAACCTTGATATTTACCATCTTCTTTATTGGATTGTTCTGAATTATCTTGTGGATTACTTTCATAAAGCCATTCGCGTAAAGGCTCTTTTTTATATTCTTTAACTTTCTCTCGTGCATCCAAAATAATTTTATTTACAAAATCAATCTCAATCTTATCTATATCAAGATTTGCCCAGAATTGTTTTGTTGACGGAGATGAGAGCTCAACCTCTTGCATAAAATGACAGTAGCCATTTAAGTTTTTTATAAAATTTTCTGGGTAATTTGAAGAACCACCATTATTATTGTATAAACTAAAAATAAATCTGTTGGAATTTTTTAGTTTATAAGCATAATTCTCAAATTGTTTCAAATCTTTATAATTACTATAGAAATCTGTTACTCGTAGAATTGGCACATCATTCTTCTTTTTTACAAAGAATGGTTTTTTCAGCATCTCATCTAAAAGCAGGTCATTATGACCCATTTTACATTTATGTATAGGAATTTCTTTAATCTTACCATCAAACTTTAATTTTATAGAAGTAATTTTTTCATATGATAAAGTTCCGATTAGAAAATCTTTTTTCCCTTTTGCTGATAAAGTGAGAAATAGATACTTTTCTTCATCTGTAAAAATATTCCCCTTGGGAACTGATTTTATCTTTGAATCAATTACAACAAAATTATCTCCCCGTTTCTCTAAAAGCAAATCTGAAAAATATGCTGTCTTATGCTTAAAAAAACGGTGATGTTTAGCACCATCTATATTTAAATGTCCATCTGTTATTTCTTGTAATGATTGAACGATAATTTTTTCTAATTCTTCGGTCGCCACCCCATCGTCACAGTTTTCAACAAATTTTCTTAAATTTTCATACATACCATTGAAATCAACACCATGATTTTCCCAATATTCTCTTCCACTATAAGCAGTATCAAAAAGATATTGAAGCATCTCAATGTCTTCTAATGCTTGTTCTTTTGTAAGAAATTTAGGGCACTTTTTACTTTTACCAAACAGGTTTTTAGAAGTAATTACTTGCTTATATTCTATGGGCTCTTTTTCAACATTTATATATTCCTTAAGTTCTTGTGGAATACCTTTAACCTTAGTGGTGTCAGTTTCGGTTTGTGCAAATAATGAATAAGTTATGCTGAACGACAATATACAAATTATAAATAGCTTTTTCATCCTTTCCTCTCTAATTTCATCTAAAGATTTTTTCTGACTTAATGTCCCAATGACTTAATGACTTAATGACTTAATGACTTATTGACTATTATTCACTCTCCAATGTTAATAATCCTCTCACCATATTTTTTTTTCAATTTATCTACAGCTTGCGAAATGCTGGCAAACCTTTTCTTATAAAGCGAAAAAATTGTCAATTGCACAGGGTCTTCTGCAAATTCCAGGTTTGATAATCTAATACCCAATAATCTTATTTTGCGAAAACCAAGGTTAATTTTATCAAACAGGTTAATAACTATCTTGTAGATTTCAGAATCATAATTTACTGCTTGTTCAACTGTATGGTTAAAAGTATTTACTGAAAAGTTATCATATTTAATTTTCAGAGTAATAGTATGAGCCGATGCATTTTTCTTTCTTAATCTGTATGAAGTTTTATGAGTAAGTTTTAAAAGAATTTTTTTTATCCTCTCTTTATCTGATGTATTTTCTAGCAAAGTTATTTCATTGCTTATTGACTTAGGCCTATTTCTATTACTTGATGAAATCGGGACAACAGGCGATTTATCAATTCCCTTTCCCATATAAGAGAGTTTTTTCCCAAATTTACCAAATCGTTTAACAAGAATTGATTCTGGAAATCTGCCTAAATCTCCAGAAGTGTAAATTCCAAGATTCTTCAAAGTAATTGCAGTTTTTTCACCAATCCCAAACATTTTTTCAATAGGCATATTATCAAATAATTTTTCAACATCATTCTTTTCAATAATTGTTATTCCAGAAGGTTTATTGATTTCAGTTGCAATCTTTGCTAATAACTTATTTGGTGCAATTCCAATAGAACAAGTAAGGTGTAATTCATTCAGAATTTTATTTTGTAATGTCTCTGCAATTTGTTGTTTGGATTCAAAAAAGGGGATACTCCCACTGATATCCAGATAAACCTCGTCAACACTTACTGGTTCAACAATTGATGTAATTGTTTGACAAATATTTATAATCTTAACTGACTCCTCAGCATATTTGTGATAATTACCTTTTGTGAATATTGCATCAGGACATAGTTTTTTTGCTTGATAAATTGGCATTGCAGAATGAATGCCAAATTTTCTTGCTTCATATGATGCGGTACTTACAACACCTTTATTACCTTCCCCTCCTCCAACAACAATTGGTTTACCTTGAAATTCTGGATTATCTCTTTGCTCAATCGCTGCAAAGAATGCATCCATATCAATGTGTAAAATTATTCGTTCCATTATGGAAATGAAATCAAAGAATAATAATTTATTGTCAAAATATTTGTATTCAATACTATAAGTCTTTTGTTAGTTAGAGATAATGGTAAACACCAGCTTTGTTTTTTACTCTGACTTTATTTGCCTAGTTTATATAAGTCTTGATTACATTTATTATTTGGTTTTATTGCAAAAGCAAACATTTCTTAATATCAACAACTGTATTGCCAATTGATAACTTATAGAAATAAATTCCATTAGAAAGTTGTTTGCCATTTTCATCTTTTCCATCCCACAATATGGAGTAATCCCCATACATCGGGGCTTTTGCGGAGAGAGACTCTCCGCACTCCAAACTTCTTATCAATTGCCCCTTTATATTATATATTCTTATTTGTGGTAATCTGCATAAATCTGTGGCTAAATTAAAAGAAATCGCTGTGGAACTGCTAAATGGATTGGGATAGTTCTGGTATAATACAGGGCATACC